>CAZXNX010000242.1:0-4561 GCA_964642225.1 uncultured Solirubrobacteraceae bacterium
GGCGTTGCTGGACCGGGCCAAGGCGCTGGGCGCCGCCGAGGGCGCGGCCATCGAGGCTGCCACCGCCGAGGGCCTGTACATGCTGCCCAAGAAGGAGCAGTCGCGCGCCCGCCGCGAGGGCGAGGAGCGGGCCAAGCGCGCCGCGCGCGGCGCCCTGACCGACGGCCTGGACCGCGCGCTGGTGCTCGCCGGGCTGTGGCTGCGCGACGTGGCCTGCGTGATGGACGGCGCCCCGGACCTGGCGCACGCCGTGGACCGGGTTCCCCAGCTGCAGGAGGACGCCGACGCGCTGGCCGCGCGCGACGTGAGCCCGCACCGCCTGCGGGACGGCATCGCGCTGATCGACGACACCCGTGCGGGCGTGCGCGAGCTGAACCTCACGCCCGATCTGGCGCTGGACGCGCTGGCCTCACGACTCGCGCGCGCTCTGGCCTAGCGGCCGGCTGAGCACCGACGGCTGCACCACGGGGAGGGGACGTTCTCCGTGGTGCAGCTGGTCAGTGGTCGGTCTCGCCGATGAAGTTCAGGATGAACGCGGCGACGAGGCCCAGCGTCACGATGAGGGAGACGAACGCGACGATGAGCCAGAGCAGACTGCCCTCGACGACCAGTACGCAGACGATGACCGTCATGGCGATCATCGAACCGCCGAGCGCATAGAGCAGTCCGTTGTTGCCCTCTTCGGCGAGCTTGCCGTGCTGTGAGTCGGTGGTGATCGTGCTCATGGGAAGAGCATCGCCGCGCCCCGCGGCCATCTCATCCGTGAACGGCCGTGCGCCCGATCGGGGAGAACTACGGAACCCCTCGGGCCCGCCGGATCAGGAGATCGCGCCGGCGGCCAGCAGCCCGAGCACGAGCGTGGCGAACGCGATGCGGTAGATCACGAACACCGCCAGCGTGTGGGTGCGCAGGTACTTCAGGAGGAAGGCGATCGACGCGTAGCCGACGACGAAGGCCACCACCGTGGCGATGATCGTCGGCACCGTCCCGGCCGACGCGCCGTCGGCGGAGCTGACGTCCTTGAGCTCGTAGAGGCCGGAGAGCACCACGGCGGGCACGGACAGCAGGAAGGAGAAGCGCGCGGCGGCCTCGCGCGTAAAGCCCAGGTACAGGCCGGCGACGATCGTCGAGCCGCTGCGGGAGACCCCGGGGATCAGCGCGAGCGCCTGGACCAGGCCGATGAGCAGGCCCGAGCGCGTGTCGAGGTCCTTCAGCTCACGGGTCTGCTTGGCCTGCGCGTCGATGACGGCCATGACGATCGAGAAGAGGATCATCGCGCCGGCGATCACCCCGAGGCTGCGCAGCGGCCCCTCGATCTGGTCCTTGAAGAGGATGCCCGCGATCGAGATCGGGATCGTGCCGATGATGAGGTACCAGCCGATGCGCGAGTCCAGGGTCTTGCGCGCGACGGGATCGCGCAGACCGGCGAACCATGCCTTGAACACCTGCCACAGGTCGTGGCGGAAGTACAGGAGGACCGCCGCCATGGTGCCGAGCTGGCAGACGGCCGTGAACGCGGCGCCCGGGTCCTCCCAGCCGAAGATGGCCGGAACGATGCGCAGATGCCCGGAACTGGAGATCGGCAGGAACTCGGTGAGGCCCTGGACGATGCCCAGAACGATGGCTTCAAGTGCACTCATCGGCGCCTGACCCTAGCGACGGCACGTAAAGGAACGGCCAACGCCCGGTTCACGCGGCGTCTGCGATGACGCCCAGGTTCGGCGTCTCCCCGTACAGCGAGAAGGCCCGGAAGCGGTCGAACTGCGCGTTCTCGGGGCCGTGGAAGTCGGCGCTGCCGGTGGTCAGCAGCCCGTGCTCGGCCGCGACGCGCACCAGCAGCCGGGTCTGCTGGGCGGTGTGCGTGGCGTAGAACGCCTCCACACCGTCGATCCCCAGCTTGTCGCGGAAGCGCAGCAGCGTCGCCACCACCTCGTCGGGGTCGTCGACGTCCCAGAACGGGTGGGCCCAGATCGCCACGCCGCCCGCCGCGTGGATCGCCGCGACCGCCTCGGTGACCGTCGGCGTGGTGCGCAGCCGGAAGGCCGGGGTGCCGGGGATGAGGTAGGCGACCAGGAGCTGGCTGAAGTCGCCGTCCAGCCCCTCCTGTCGCAGGCGGTCCGCGTTGGCGGGGTGCTCGAACACGGCGCGGGCCAGGTGCGGGCGGCCGACCGGCTTGCCCTGCGCTCGCCGCGCGGCGAGCACCTCGTCGTCGATCTCCCAGCCCAGCTCGCGCAGCGCGTCCTCCATCCGACCCACCCGGGCGGAGCGGTCCTCGCGCCAGTCGTGCAGGTGCGCGGCGAATGCGCGGTCGTGGTGGTCGATCCGGTAGCCCAGGATGTGCAGGTCCTCGTGCTCGCGGTCGATCGAGGAGATCTCCGCCGCCGGCACCACGGTGATGTGGTGCTCGGCCGCGGCGGCCAGCGCCTCGTCCACGCCGTCGACCGTGTCGTGGTCGGTCAGCGCCAGAAGGCGCACGCCGGCCTGCGCGGCGTGGGCCACGACCTCGGCGGCCGGGAGCGTCCCGTCGGAGTGCAGCGAGTGCGACTGCAGGTCGAAGGTCGGCGCGTCGCTCACGCCGCCGGCTCGATCTCCTGCTCGGGGTCGGCTTCCATCGCGACCTCGGTGAGCGCCACGCGCTTGGGGATCAGCTTGGTGGCCGCGTCGATGCGGGCCTTCAGCGGCGTGGCGGTGCCGGCGATGATCGTGCGCTCCGCGGCGCTCATCTGCGGCCAGCTCTCGCGCAGCTCGGCCAGCTGCGCCTCGGCGCCTTCCAGTGCCTCGCGGGCCTGCTCGTACGCGGTCTCGGCGATCGCCTCCTCGGCGGCCGTCACCTGCAGGCTCGCGTCGGCGAGCAGTTTGAGGTGGGTGTCTTCCATGGCCCTGACCATAGGTGCGAGACAGGACGGCGCGCCAGGATGCGTGCAGGGGGTGACGCACCCCGTCACGCCGATGACGCGAAGCGGTGCGATCTAGCGGCGGATGACCCGCTCGCAGTTGACGAAGTAGTCCGTGCGGTCGACCCGGACCGTGTCCTGCCCGCTGCCGCAGTCGACGTGGTCCTTGCCGCCGCCGATCACGTTGACCTCGTCGTCGCCGTCGCCCGCGGAGACGCGGTCGCTGTCGGCGCCGCCGTGGATGCTGTCGTTGCCATCGCCGCCGATGAGCTGGTCCTTGCCGGCGTCGCCCTGGATCTCGTCGTCGCCGGGGCCGCCGTCCTCGAAGTCGTTGCCGCCGCCGCCGAGCAGCTTGTCGTCTCCGGTGCCGCCGGACAGGTGGTCGCGGCCGTTGGCGCCGGGCTTGGTGTCGCCCCACAGCAGGTCGTTGCCGCCCTCGCCGTAGAACGAGTCGTTGCCGGTGCCGCCGAACATCGTGTCCGGCTTGTCGCTGCCGTGGTGCGTTCCGCCGCGGTTGCTGGAGCGGTAGGCGACGGGAAGGTCCTCGATCTCCTGGGCGATGTGGGAGGCGATCACGTGCTCGCAGTGCCCGCCGCGGATCGACCGGCGGTCGCCGTCGTACATCCACTGGCGGCCCTTGAGCGGCTCCTCCTCCTTGACGTCGACGTACACCGTGTCCTCGCCCGCGCCGCAGTCGATCTTCTCGTCGGTCGACTGGTCGTTGGCGTAGATGGTGTCGTCGCCGTCCCCGGCGTCGATGACGTCGTGGCGCGGGCCGGAGAAGATGATGTCGGCGCCCCCCTGGCCGTGGACCACGTTGCGCCCCGTGCCGACGCTGACCGTGTCGTCGCCGCTGCCGCCGTAGACGGTGTCGGAGCCGATGCCGCCCTCGATGTCGTCGTTGCCGCTGTCGCCGAAGAGGATGTCGGAGCCGTAGCCGCCGTCGATCGTGTCGTGACCGGAGCCGCCGTGCAGGGTGTCGTAGCCGATGTTGCCGAACACCGTGTCGTCGCCGGCGCCGCCCGTCACGCTGCGGTCGTCGCTGCTGCCGGCGTCGATGGTGTCGTCGCCGGTGCCGCCGTCGATCGTGTCGCGGGCGGCGTCGCCGAAGATCTGATCCTCGCCCGACCCGCCGCGCAGGCTGTCGCGGCCGGTGCCGCCGTCGATCTGGTCGTCGCCGCCGTTGCCGGCGATGCGGTCGGCCTGCGGGCCGCCGAAGAGCCGGTCGTTGCCGTCGCTGCCGGTGATCAGGTCGCCGCCGTAGCTGCCGAAGATGGTGTCGTTGCCGGCGCGCCCGTAGATCTTGTCGGCCTTGGAGGTGCCGGTGATCCGGTTTGCCGCGCTGGTGCCGTAGATCGTCTTGGCCAGCGCGGGCACGGCCAGCAGCGTGGCGGCGAGGGCCACGACGAGAACGACGAGAGGGCTGGACCGGAGAAGGCGAGGCACGAAGCGGCTTTCCGCTGATGGATTGGCACAAACTGCTCCATCGACGGTAGCGCAGACCCGCCACACGCAACACCGTATGGCGCCGCATCGCGCGCCCGTAGTCTGAGCCACCTCGGGGCCGATCTCCGTCACGCGACCCCCGCCGCCCCCACGCCGTATCCTCTCCCTGCCCCGCCGCCGTAGCTCAGTTGGTAGAGCACTTCACTCGTAATGAAGGGGTC
>CAZXNX010000243.1:0-3298 GCA_964642225.1 uncultured Solirubrobacteraceae bacterium
GCGCTCGCGGCCCCGAACCCGGGGGCCAGCTCGTCCAGGCGCCCGAAGGCCAGCGTCGGCCCCGGGCGGTAGAGGCGCACCGTCGCCGGCTGCTCCCCGGCGGCGACGCGGCGCAGCAGCGCGTGCGACACCGCGATGTCCAGGGGCGGGTCCCCGGGATGGGCGTCACGCAGCACGAGCACGGGCGGGACGCTACCGGTCGGGTGTTCCCGCGCCAGCCCGGCCGCGGGGCTACGATCGGCGCGTGAGCGAGGGGGACGGGCAGGACACACCCAGGCCGGCCCGGCGGCGCCTGACGCCCCGCCTGCGCTTCCAGCCGGTGCGCTCCATCGACATCGGCTCCCGCCAGGACGCCTTCCTCATCGCCGCGGTGGCGACCATCGTGGTCATCCGCCTGCAGCTGTGGGCGACCGACTACCCCAAGCTCGGCGGGGGGAACCTGCACATCGCCCACCTGCTCTACGGCGGCTTCCTGATGATGATCGCGATCATCCTCATGCTGTCGTTCCTGGGCCGCGGCTCGCGGCGCGTCGGCGCGGTCCTGGGCGGGGTCGGCTTCGGGTTCTTCATCGACGAGCTCGGCAAGTTCGTCACGACCGACAACGACTACTTCTTCAAGCCGACGGCGGCGATCGTCTACCTGGTCTTCATCACGATCTACTTCGTCACGCGGTGGACGCGCAACCGCGCCGGGTTCAGCGAGCGCGAGTACCTCTTCAACGCGATCGACATCTTCGCCGAGGCGGCCCGCCACGACCTCGACGAGCGGGAGAAGGCCCGCGCCCTGGAGCTGCTGGACAAGGCGGGCGACGACCCGCTGGTGGAGCCGATGCGCCAGCTGCTGCGCCAGACCGATGCGATCCCGGTCGCCCCGCCCGGCCGCCTCTCGCGGCTGGCCGCCGCCGGGCGGGACCGCTACTTCAACCTCGTGCAGGCGCGCGGCTTCCGCCGGGCGCTGTCGTGGGTGTTCGGGCTGTGGGCGGCCCTGTCGGTCCTGCAGGTGATCGTCCTGGTCTTCGCGGTCGGGCTGAAGATCGGCGGCGCCCAGAAGGGCTTCGGCGGCGACGAGCTCGACCAGCTGCGGATCCCCAACGTCGCCAGCGCCATCTCCTCGGGGGTGTCGGCGGGCTTCATGCTCAGCGGTCTGCGCCGGCTGCGCCACCACCGCGCGCTGGCCGCCTACCAGCAGTTCGACCGCGCCCTGCTCGTGCAGATCTTCGTGACCCAGGTCTTCGTGTTCGTGGAGTCGTCGTTCTCGGCCCTGTTCGGGCTCTTCATCGCCATCCTGCTCATCATCACCGTGCGCTACCTGGAGCGCCGTGAGCTGGAGCGCGCCCGCCGGGGGTTGGTGTTCTCCGCTCCGGGCGACGAGCCCGGCGCACCGGCGGTCGCCCCTGCCTGAGGCCCCCGAGCGCCGCCGCGCCGCGTCCCGCACCAGGGCCCCGATCGTCCGGCGCCGCGCGAACGGCCGTCCCCTATCGTGCCCCGGATGCGTTCCCCCCGTTCCCGCCTCCGGGCGCTCGTCGTCGTCCTCGCCGCCGCCCTCCTGGCCGCCGTTGCCGCGGCGCCCGCGTCGGCCGCCAAGACCCCCAAGCGCACCGCGCCGCAGGGGTACGTGGGGATGAACATCAGCGACGGCGCGCTGGACCCGCGCTTCCCGCTGGAGCAGCAGATGAAGGACATGGTGAAGTCCGGGGTGGAGAGCGTGGTCACCCACATCCCGTGGTCGTCGATGCAGCCGACCCAGGGCGGTCCCATCGACTACTCCATGACCGACCGGGTCGCGCTGACGGCGGCGCGCCTGAAGATGACCTTCGTGCCCGTCGTGGTGTTCGCCCCGCCGTGGGGCGCCCTGTTCCCCGACCGGCCGACCTCGCCGCCGCAGTCGGCCGCCTACGGCGCCTTCGTCTCCCAGCTCGTGCACCGCTACGGGCCGGGCGGCGACCTGTGGAAGGCGAACCCCTCGGTGAAGGCCTCGCCGGTCCGCACCTGGCAGATCTGGAACGAGCCGAACCTCAAGCTGTTCTGGGACCAGGACCAGTGGGAGACCACCTACGTCTCCGTCCTGAGGGCCGCCCACGACGCCATCAAGGCGGCCGACCCCAAGGGCAAGGTCGCGCTCGCCGGTCTCGTCAACACGAGCTGGGAGGACCTGGCCTCGCTCTACAAGTCCGGCGCCAAGGGCCTCTTCGACGTGCTCGCCCTGCACCCGTACACCGGGCTGATGAAGAACGTCCTGCGGATCGTCAAGTTCAACCGCGACGTGCTGGACCGCAACGGCGGCAAGAAGATCCCGATCATCCTCACCGAGTCCGGCTGGCCGCCCTCCGACGGGTACGTGAAGAACCGCTACGGGTTCGAGGTCAAGCTCAAGGACCTCCCGAAGCTCATCAAGGACTCCTTCCCCGAGTTCGTGCGCGCCCGCAAGCTCTACAACGTGATCGGCTTCTACTGGTACTCGTGGGCCACCGCCGACGCCAGCCCCGACTACGCCTTCGACTACGCGGGGCTGCGCACCATCACCAGCCCCACCACCACGAAGGACAAGATCAGCCTGGCCGCCTACAAGCGCGCCGCGCTGCGGGCCGAGGGGTGCCGTTCCAAGGGCTCCACGGCCACGTCCTGCCGCCGCTGAGCGACGGGCGCGCAGGGGAACAGCTGTTCGCCTCCGTATCATTGGGGCTGTGGCTCATTCCGACAAGATCGTCGTCTCCGGTGCGCGGGAACACAACCTCAAGGACGTCTCGCTGACCCTGCCCCGTGACGCGCTCGTGGTCATCACGGGCCTGTCGGGATCCGGGAAGTCCTCGCTGGCGTTCGACACGATCTACGCGGAGGGCCAGCGCCGCTACGTCGAGTCGCTCAGCGCCTACGCCCGCCAGTTCCTCGGGCAGATGGACAAGCCGGACGTGGACTCCATCGAGGGGCTGTCGCCGGCCATCTCGATCGACCAGAAGACGACCTCGCGCAACCCGCGCTCGACGGTCGGCACGGTCACCGAGGTGTACGACTACCTGCGCCTGCTGTGGGCCCGGGTCGGGCATCCCCACTGCTACAACTGTGGCGCGCCGATCGCCGGGCAGTCCGCCGAGCAGATCATCGACCAGGTGATGGAGCTGCCGGAGGGGACGCGCTTCATGGTCCTCGCGCCGATCGTGCGGGGCCGCAAGGGGGAGTACGGCAAGCTCTTCGAGGAGCTCAAGGGGGACGGCTTCCAGCGCGCGCGCGTCGACGGGGAGCTGCGGACCTTCGACGAGAAGATCGAGCTGGACAAGAAGTTCAAGCACGACATCGCCGC
>CAZXNX010000243.1:3398-4534 GCA_964642225.1 uncultured Solirubrobacteraceae bacterium
TTCAACTCCCCGCACGGCGCCTGCGAGCGGTGCACGGGCCTGGGCCACCAGATGGAGATCGACCCCGATCTCGTCGTGCCCGACCCGACGATGTCGATCGCCGACGGGGCGCTGGCCCCCTGGGCCGGCTTCCAGTCCAACTACTACGAGCAGATGATGCAGTCGATCGCCGCGCAGTACGGCGTCGACCTGGACCGGCCGTGGCAGGACCTCGGCGACGAGGACCGCGCCGTCTTCCTCTACGGCACCGAGGGAGAGCGGGTGGAGGTCAGCTACCGCAACCGCTACGGCCGCGAGCGCTCCTACGCCACCCGCTTCGAGGGGATCGTGGCCAACCTCGAGCGCCGCTACCGCGAGACCGACTCCGACGGCTCGCGGGAGAAGATCGAGGAGTTCATGGCCATGCGGCCGTGCCCGGCCTGCCACGGCTCGCGCCTGCGGCCCGAGTCGCGCTCCGTCCTGGTGGGCGGCCTGGCCATCAACGAGTTCTGCCACCTGTCGGTGCACAAGGCCATCACGTGGCTGGCCGAGATGGACCTCACCGAGACCGAGCAGCACATCGCCCGGCTCATCCTGCGCGAGATCAACGAGCGGCTGCGCTTCCTGCGCGACGTCGGCATCGGCTATCTGTCGATGGACCGCGCCGCGGCCACCCTGTCCGGCGGCGAGGCCCAGCGCATCCGCCTGGCCACCCAGATCGGCTCGGCCCTCGTCGGCGTCCTCTACGTGCTCGACGAGCCGTCGATCGGCCTGCACCAGCGCGACAACACGAAGCTCATCGGCACCCTGCAGCGGCTGCGTGACCTGGGCAACAGCGTGATCGTGGTGGAGCACGACGAGCAGACGATGCGCGCCGCCGACCACCTCGTCGACATGGGGCCCGGCGCGGGCGAGCACGGCGGCAAGGTGGTCGCCCAGGGCACGGCGGCCCAGGTGCAGCGGGTCAAGAAGTCGCTGACCGGCCAGTTCCTGGCCGGCACCCGCGTGGTCGACGTCCCCGAGAAACGGCGCATCCCCAGCGGCCAGCTGGAGATCCGCGGCGCCCAGCAGCACAACCTCAAGGACGTCGACGTGCAGATCCCGCTGGGGACGCTCACCTGCGTCACCGGCGTGTCCGGGTCGGGCAAGTCCACGTT
>CAZXNX010000244.1:0-4500 GCA_964642225.1 uncultured Solirubrobacteraceae bacterium
CCCTGCAGCGTGACCTCGCCGGTCATGCCGACCGGGTGCTTGACCGGGCGGCCCGTGAGCAGCGACACCAGGGCCGTGGTCATCGTGACGCCGGCCGAAGGGCCGTCCTTGGGGATGGCACCCGCGGGCACGTGCACGTGGAACTCGCGGTCCTCGAAGGCGCCCTCGGGGATGCCGAGCTCCTCGCGGTGGGCGCGCACGTAGGTGAGCGCGATCCGCGTGGACTCCTTCATCACGTCGCCCAGCTGGCCGGTGAGCGTCAGGGCGGGTGGGCCCGAACTCGTGCCCTCCATCGCGTTGGCCTCGACGAACAGGACGTCGCCGCCCACGCCCGTCACGGCCAGGCCGGTCGCCACGCCGGGGACCGCGGTGCGCGCGGCCGCCTCCTGCCACACCTTCTGACGCCCGAGGGCGTCGCGGATGCGGTCCAGGTCGATGGTCACCGGGGCGTCCGCCGTGCCCGAGGCGATCTGGGTCGCCGTCTTGCGCAGCAGGGTGCCCAGCTCACGCTCCAGCCCGCGCACGCCCGCCTCGCGGGTGTACTCGGCCGTGATCGTGCGCAGCAGCTCGTCGCTGATGCTGACCTCGTCCTCGCGCAGCCCGTTGCGCTCGCGCTGGCGCGGCCACAGGTAGTCGCGGGCGATCGCCGTCTTCTCGGCCACGGTGTAGCCGTCGAAGCGGATGACCTCCATGCGGTCCAGCAGCGGGCCGGGGATGGTGTCGGCCTGGTTGGCCGTGGCGATGAAGACCACGTCCGACAGGTCCAGCTCCACGTCCAGGTAGTGGTCGCGGAACGTGCTGTTCTGCGCCGGGTCCAGGACCTCCAGCAGCGCCGAGCTCGGGTCGCCGCGCCAGTCGGCGCCGACCTTGTCGATCTCGTCGAGCAGGATCACCGGGTTCATCGTCTTGGCGTCGCGCAGCGCGCGCACCAGCCGCCCGGGGAGGGCGCCGATGTACGTGCGGCGGTGGCCGCGGATCTCCGCCTCGTCACGGACGCCGCCGAGCGACATGCGCACGAACTCGCGGCCCATGGCGCGGGCGATCGACTCGCCGATCGAGGTCTTGCCGGTGCCGGGAGGGCCGATCAGGGTGAGGATCGCGCCGGACGTCTTGTCCGCCTCGATGCCCCGCTCCTTGCGCAGCTTCTTGACGGCGACGTACTCGACGATGCGGTCCTTGACGTCGTCCAGGCCGTAGTGGTCGTCGTCCAGCACCTCGCGGGTGTGGACGGGGTCCAGCTGGTCCTCGGAGACGGTGCCCCACGGGACGGACACGAGCCAGTCCAGGTAGGTGCGGATCATCTGCGCCTCCTGGCCCTGCTCGCCGGAGCGCTCCAGGCGGGCCAGCTCGCGCTCGGCCTGCTCGGCGACCTCCTCGGGGAGGTCGGCCTCCAGCAGCTTGGTCCGGTACTCCTCGACGTACGAGTCCTCGTCGTCGCCCAGCTCGCGCCGGATGGAGTCCATCTGCTTGCGCAGCACGTATTCGCGCTGCTGCTTGGCGACGCCCTCGTCCACGTCCTCGCGGATGCGCCGGCGGACCTGCTGCTCGGCCAGGCGCTCGCGCTGCAGCCCGAGCGCGAACTCCAGGCGCTCGCGCACGTCGGTCTTCTCCAGCAGCTGGACCTTCTGCTCGAAGGTCAGGTCGGGCGCGTAGCCGGAGGTGTCGGCCAGTGCGCCGGGCTCCACGATGGCGCGGACCCAGCCGGCGATGCGGCCGTCGTCGCCGCGCAGCTCGAGGATCTCGTCGACCGTGGCGCGGTACTCGCGCTCGATCTCGCGGGTCTTGCCGTCGACGGGGTTGTCGTCGGGGGACTCGGTGACCTCCACGCGCAGCCGGCCGGCCGCGTCGGTGTGGGCCGCGCCGGCGATGCCGCGCATGACGCCGGAGAGCGTCGCGCCCCGCACGCCGCCGGGGAGGCGGACGCGATCGGTGACGTTGGCGATGGTGCCGACGGAGGCGTACTCGCCCTCGTGACGGGGGACCAGGAGCACCTGCTCCTCGTCGCCCACGTCGACGGGCAGGGTGACGTCCATGGTCGGGAAGACGACCGTGTCGTCGAGGGGGATGAGAAGCAGTGAAGTCATGGTCGTCCTTGCGTCGAAGGTCGGGGCTGCAGGTCGTTGCTTACGCAACTATAGCGCATCGCTGCGAAGAAGGGAAGAAGATCTGCGCCAGGGAGGCTCAGATTGTTGCACACGCCCCGTAGTCGCTCTACGGGCGGGCGCGGAGCCCGTCCAGCATCAGTTCTACGTAGCGCTCCCACGAGAGGCCCATCGCGCGGGCGGTGTCGCTCACCACGCGGCCCAGCCCGGTCATCATCAGCGGGATGTCGCTGACCTGGGCGTCGGCGCGCAGGGTGCCGTCCGCGATCGCCCGCTCCATGATGCGGCCGGTGGTGGCCTGCAGGCCGGTCTTGACCCCCGCGCACTCCTGCACCGCCTCGGGGCGGTTGGAGACGACTTCGCTGAGGCCGGCGTCGTCGGCGAACCGGCGGGCCGAGGCGCGCAGCAGGCCGCACATCTCCTCCCAGGCGTCGGCGCCGCCCTCCACCGCCGCCCAGGCGGCGTCGGCGTCGGCGGAGAGCTGCTCGAAGTGCGCCAGCGTCAGCGCCTCGATCAGCGTCTCCTTCGTGGGGAAGTGGCGGTACATCGTGCCCACCCCGACCCCCGCGCGGGCGGCGACGTCGTCGATCTGGGCGTCGAGGCCGTCCACGCCGAACTGGTGGCGGGCGGCGTCGAGGATCGCCTCGCGGTTGCGCCGGGCGTCGGCGCGGAGGGGGCGATCGGCGGGGGGTGGGAAGGGGGAGACGGACATGGTGGCGCGAGGACGGTGTTGCGAACGGAACCGCGGTTCCGCTACTGTTCCGGATCAAGAGGAACAGGAACTCCGGTTCCACATCGTACCGAACGCACAACGCCTGGAGCAACCGCCGTGTCCACCGCATCACCGTCCACCGCATCCCCCGACGCCGCCGCCTCGACCGGGATGGGCCGCGAGAAGCTGCAGATCCTCATCCTGCTCGCCGCCGCCCAGTTCCTCGTCGTGCTCGACGCGTCGATCACCAACGTCGCCCTGCCGTCCATCGGCCGCGCCCTCGACGTGACCCAGTCGGACCTCGCCTGGGTCGTCAACGCCTACGTGCTGACCTTCGGCGGCTTCCTGCTGCTCGGCGGCCGCATGGCCGACCTCATCGGCCGGCGCAAGATCTTCATGGCCGGCCTCGTCCTCTTCGCGGCCGCGTCGCTCACCGCCGGCCTCGCCCAGAACGAGGCGATGCTCATCGTCTCGCGGGCCGTGCAGGGTCTCGGCGCGGCGATGCTCTCGCCCGCCGCCCTGTCGATCGTCACCGCGACCTTCCGCGAGGGCAAGGAGCGCAACACCGCCCTGGGCGTGTGGGGCGCGGTCGCCGGCGCGGGCGGCGCGGTCGGCGTGCTCATGGGCGGGGTGCTCACCGAGTACCTCAGCTGGCGCTGGGTCTTCCTCGTCAACGTCCCGATCGTGGTCGTCGTGATGTTCCTCGTCCCGCGGGTGATCCCCGAGAGCCGCCGCGAGGAGGGCCACACCGACTTCGACATCCCCGGGGCGGTCACCATCACCGCCGGCCTGTCCGTCCTGGTCTACGCCTTCATCCACGCCGCCGAGGTCGGCTGGACGTCCGGCGAGACCCTCGGGCTCGTCGGGTTGTCCGTCGTGCTCATCGGGCTCTTCCTCTTCATCGAGAGCCGTGCCGCCCACCCGCTCGTGCCGTTCGACATCTTCAGCTCGCGCACCCGCAACGGCTCCTACATCGTCGGGCTGCTGCTCGCCGCCTCGCTGTTCTCGATGTTCTTCTTCATCTCCCTGTACGAGCAGCAGGTGCTCGGGTGGGACGCGCTGAAGTCCGGCCTGGCCTACCTGCCGCTGTCGGTCACGATCGTCCTGGGCGCGGGCGTCGGCTCGACGCTGGCCAACAAGCTCGGGTTCAAGCCCATTCTCGCGGCCGGGATGTTCTTCACCGCGCTGGGCCTCCTGTGGTTCTCCCAGGTGTCGGTGGACGGCACCTACCTCGGGGACATCCTGTTCCCGTCGATGATCGCCGGCCTGGGCCTGGGGCTCTCCTTCCCCGGCGCCACGGTGGGCGGCACCTCGGGCGTGCGCGAGGACGAGGCCGGCCTGGCCTCCGGGCTCATCAACAGCGCCCAGCAGATCGGCGGGGCGCTCGGCCTGGCCATCCTCTCCTCGATCGCCACGTCGAAAACCGACGACGTGATGTCGGCGGCGCGGGGCGCACGGGCGGCCCTGCCCGCCGCGCTCACCGACGGCTTCCAGCTCGCGTTCACCGTTGGCGCCGGCTTCGCCATCCTGGGCGGCATCCTCACCCTGGTGATCATCAAGTCCAGCGAAAGCAAGGCCGCCATCGCCACCACGGCCGAGCCGGCCACGGCCCCCGTCGCCTGACTCCCCCCCTCCGCCGGGTAGTTTCCGGCCCCTTATTTCCGATGGCGACCGAACTCAAAGACA
>CAZXNX010000245.1:0-4494 GCA_964642225.1 uncultured Solirubrobacteraceae bacterium
GGTCAGCCTGCCGCACGAGGATTTCCTGTACCTGGGGGACACCGCCCGCTTCCCGTACGGCGAGCGCTCCAAGGAGGAGCTTGAGCAGTTCTCCCTCCAGGTGGCCGAGGAGCTCCTGCGCCACCGCGCCAAGCTGCTGGTGGTCGCCTGCAACTCCGCGACGGCGGCCGCGCTGCCCGCGCTGCAGGAGCGGATGATGCAGACGACGCTCGGCGTCGACGTCATCGGCGTGGTCAAGCCCGAGGCCCTGCAGGCGGTGGCGGCCACGCGCACCGGCCGCATCGGCCTCCTCGCCACGCCCGCCACCGTTGCCAGCGGCGCCTACGCGCGCGCCGTCGCGCAGGCCGACGCCCACACCGAGCTGGTGAGCGTGCCGTGCCCCGACCTGGCGCCGATCATCCAGACCGGGTTCCCCTTCGACGACGCGCTGGTGGAGACCGTCCGCGGCTACTGCGCGCCCCTGCGGGAGGCCGGCGTGGACACGGTCATCCTCGGCTGCACCCACTACCCGCTGGTGCGGCCCCTGCTGCAGCGGATGCTCGGCCGCGACGTCACGATCATCACCTCCGGCGCCGCGGCGGCCCGGCAGGTGGAGCACGCCCTGCGGTCGCGCGGGCTGGACTCGCCCAACGTCGGCGAGGGCGAGTACCGCTTCCTCTCCACGGGCGACCCCGAGACCTTCCGCGAGCTCGGCACCCGCTTCCTCCAGATGCCCCTGGGCGAGGTCACCCAGGTCACCCTCGCCCCGCTTCCCACCACGTCCCCAGGAGTCACCCACCCGTGAGCACGCCGAGCCGGTCCTACGGCCGCACCGCCCAGCAACTGCGCCCCGTCACCATCGAGCCGGGGTTCGTGCGCACCGCCACGGGCTCGGCGCTGATCTCGGTGGGGGAGACCCGCGTGATCTGCACCGCCTCGGCGCAGGAGTCGGTGCCGCGCTGGATGGCCGGTCGCGGCAAGGGCTGGGTCACCGCCGAGTACGGGATGCTCCCCGCCTCCACCGGTGACCGCAAGCAGCGCGACATCTCCAAGGGCAAGGCCGACGGGCGGTCGGTGGAGATCCAGCGGCTCATCGGCCGCTCGCTGCGCGGCGTGATCGACTTCGCGGCGCTCGGCGAGCGGACGATCTACCTGGACTGCGACGTGCTGCAGGCCGACGGCGGCACGCGGTGCGCGTCGATCACCGGCGCCTGGGTCGCGCTGGAGCTGGCCTGCCGCCGGCTGGTCGCGGAGGAGAAGCTGGAGCGCTCCCCGGTCAAGGGCGCGGTGGCCGCGGTCTCCGCCGGCATGGTCGACGGGCTCGCGCTGCTGGACCTGGACTACCCCGAGGACTCCACCGCCGAGGTCGACGCCAACGTGGTCATGACGGGCGACGGCGGGCTGCTGGAGGTGCAGGCCACGGCCGAGCGCACCCCGCTCTCGCGCACGAGCCTGGACGAGCTGCTGGCCCTGGCCGCCGCCGGCATCGACGAGCTGCTCCTGGCCCAGCAGGCCGCGCTCGGCGCGGCGGAGTAGGGCGCGGTGCGGCTGCTCCTGGCCACCCGGAACCGGCACAAGGCGGACGAGTTCGCCCAGCTCCTGGCCCCGTACGGGGTCGATCCGCTGCCGGACGAGGTCGTGCTGCCGCCCGAGACGGGCACGACCTTCGCCGAGAACGCGCTGGGCAAGGCACGTGCCGCGGCGGCCGCGACCGGCCGCGTCGTGTTCGCCGACGACTCCGGCATCGAGGCCGAGGCGCTGGACGGCGCGCCGGGCGTCTACTCCGCCCGCTTCGCCGGCCCCGACGCCACCGACGAGGAGAACCTGGCCAAGCTCGTGCGGCTCGCCCCGGCCGGCTCACCCCTGGCCTACGTCTGCGCGATCGCCGTCGTCGACCCCACCGCCGGCCCGGGGCGCCCCCTGGAGCACGTGGTCGTCGGGCGCTGCACCGGGCACGTCGCCGACCGGCCGCGCGGCGCCGGCGGGTTCGGGTACGACCCGGTCTTCGTGCCGGACGAGCATCCCGCCCGCACCATGGCCGAGCTGACGCCGGCCGAGAAGCACGCCATCAGCCACCGAGGCCGCGCCGCGGCGGAGCTCCTGCAGTGGCTTCGGCGCTGATCCCCCACGAGGAGCGCCCGGCGGTCAAGAGCCGCGCCGCCCTGCTGTCGGTCGGCTCCAACACCCTGCTGATCCTGCTCAAGGTCGTCGCGGGCACGGTCACCGGCTCCGTCTCGATCCTGTCGGAGGCGATGCACTCGGCGGTCGACCTGATCGCCTCGATCGTCGCCTTCTTCTCGATCCGCAAGGCGGACGAGCCGGCCGACGAGGACCACCCCTGGGGGCACGCGAAGGTCGAGAACCTGGCCGCCGCGATCGAGGGGATGCTCATCCTCGTCGGGTCGGCGATCATCGCCTTCGAGGCGATCCGGCGCCTCATCCGCGGGTCGGAGGTCGACCACCTCGGCCTCGGCATGGCCGTCATCGGGTTCTCGATGGTGGCGAACCTGGGGATCTCGGCCTACCTGCACCACCGGGCCCGGCAGACCGAGTCGCCGGCCCTGGAGGCCGACGCCGCGCACCTGCGCACCGACGCCTTCACCTCCGGCGGCGTCTTCCTCGGCCTGGCCCTCACGGAGATCACCGGAGCGACCTGGATCGACCCCGTGGTGGCCCTGATGGTGGCCGCCGCGATCCTCTGGACGGGGCTGTCGATCATCACCCGATCGGGCCGGATGTTGGTCGATGAGGCGCTTCCCGGCGCCGAATTGGACGCGATCCGGGAGGAGATCGTCGCCTTCGGCACGCGGGATGTGCGCGGATTCCACAAGCTGCGGGCACGGCGGGCCGGGTCGCGCCGCTACGTGGACCTGCATGTGCAGTTCGCCGCCGGCACGACGCTGGAGGCCGCGCACGAGACGGCCCACGCCCTGCAGGACGCGATCGCCGATCGCCTGCCGGGCACGGACGTCCTCATCCACCTGGAGCCCGAGGACAAGGTGCGGCCCGGAACCGAGATTCTGCCGCACCCCGCTCCGTCCGAGGCGACGGAAAAGAGCCGTTGAGCAGGGATTTTCCCGTCAGCGGATGTTGATCGCGGCGGACGCGCCGACAGCGAGCGCGACGAAGCCGTAGCCGATGTAGTCCGACAGGAAGAGCAGGGCGGCGGTGATGACACAGACCACGACGGTCGTGATCCATGAGGCGCGCATGAGGGTCATGTCGGATCCCATCCTCGCGCATCAGGACGACGACCCGGCGCGACCGCCCCGGCGGCGGTTCGTCCGAGGGGCGCGCCACACTGCCGCGCCGGCAGCGATCCGCACCGGCGTTTTCCCGTCATCTACAGGGATTGCCGTCCGCGGACGGTGTTAGGTTCGACCGTAATCAACCCCTCGCAAGGAGGAGTCCACGTGACGAAGTCAGAGTTCGTCGACCACATCGCCCAGAAGGCGGAGCTGTCGAAGGCTGATGCAGGCAAGGCGATCGACGCCGTGCTCGAAACGATCCAGGAGACGCTCTCCCGCGGAGGCGACGTGACCTTCTCCGGGTTCGGCAAGTTCCACGTCGCCCAGCGCGGCGCCCGTCAGGGCGTCAACCCGCAGACCGGCGAGCGGATCCAGATCGCGGCCTCGAAGGCCCCGAAGTTCTCGGCCGGTTCCGGCCTCAAGAAGGCCGTCAAGGGCAGCTGATCCCGCAGCCTGTCCACGGGGCGCGGCCGGCCGGGGTTCCATTCGGAGACCGGCTGGCCCGCCACGTCGCATTGCGCGAGTCCCAGGTGGTTCTGGGCCTCGATCCCGACCCGGCGAAGCTGTGGCCCCAGGCCATGGCCGCCGGTGCCGGGGGCGCAACCCCGGCCGAACAGGCCGCCGGTGCCGTCGCCGCCCACTGCCGTGCCGTGATCGAGGCCGCCGGGCCCGCCTGCGTGGCCATCAAGCCGCAGCTCGCCTGCTTCGAGCGTCTCGGCGCCGCCGGCCGCACCGCGCTGGCCCAGACCTGTGAGGCCGCCGCCGACGCCGGGCTGCTCGTCCTCGCCGACGCCAAGCGCGGGGACATCGACGTCAGCGCCCGCGCCTACGCCCAATCCCTGCTCGGCGCCACGCCGACCCCGTTCGGCGACGTCGAGGGCCTCGGCGCCGACGCCATGACCGCCAGCCCGTACATGGGAGCCGACACGCTCGCCCCCCTGCTCGAGGTCGGCCGCCCCCGCGGGGCCGGCGTCTTCGTCCTGGTGCGCACGTCCAACCCCGGCGCCGTCGACCTGGAGGACGCTGCGCTGGCCTCCGGCGCGACGGTCTGGGAGCACGTCGCCGGCCTCGTCGCCGCGGCCGGGGCGCCCGGGCCCGAGTCGGGCCTCGCCGACGTGGGGGCGGTGGTGGGAGCCACCGTGCCCGAGCACATCGCCCGGATGCGCGAGCTCATGCCCGTCACGCCCTTCCTGCTGCCCGGCATCGGCGCCCAGGGCGGGCGGGTCGAGGATGTCGCGCCGGCGTTCGCCCCCGGGCGGGCCGGCGG
>CAZXNX010000246.1:0-4477 GCA_964642225.1 uncultured Solirubrobacteraceae bacterium
GCCGGACGGTGTGGGTGGCGGCGCTGAGCACCGTCCGCTTTCCCACGGCTCCGGCGGCCAGCGACGAGGCCCGGCCCTTGTCGACCTTCACCTTGAGGGTGCGGCCGGCATCCCCCAGCACGGTGAGTGCCGCCGCATGCGGCGTGACCGGCGGAGTGACGGGCGGCGGCACGACGGGCGGGGGATCGGGATCCACCACCGGGGGCGTGGGGCACACGATCGCCGTGGCGGGGGTGAACTCGTAGGCGCCCATGTCGCGGCGCGGCGCGGCGCAGGCACCGCCGGCCAGGCCGACCACCGCGCGGGCGGTGCCGGCGAGGTCGACCTCGCCCGCCGCCGGAGCCGCTGCGGCGCCCGCGTCGATGTGCGGCGAGGAGGCGGTCAGCGTGTAGTCGCCCGGTCCCGTGAAGGCCGGGTCGGCGCTGGTCTGGAAATCGCCGCATCCCGCGCTGCCCGCCATCGGCCCGCGGGAGTCGGTGATGGTGCACGACGCGCCGTTGTTTGCCTCCACCCCCGCCGGCCCGATGATGCTGGAGGCGAGCGTGAGGGTGGCGTTGTTCACGGAGACGTCGGCGTAGCCGTTGTCGTAGGCGGTGACCCCGGTGAGGTGCGGATCGCCCCCGAACAGCTTGTACCCCTGGCCGTTGCGGGTGATCAGGTCCCCGGTGGCGATGAACCGCGAGGCCGGTGAGGAGAACTCGGCATAGATGCCGGCGACGGTGAAGCCGAAGATGCGGTTGCGGGCGGAGCGCACGGTAGCCGGCACCACGGGCACGCCGATGTCCCGGCTGGTCACCCCGAAGGCGATCGGGGGATTGGGCGGCAACGGCGTCGGCAGCGGAGCGGCGCCGATGACGTTGTCGCTGATCAGCACGTCGCCGTAGACCCAGATGCCCGAGCCGATGAACTGGCCGTCGCCCCGGACCCCGCTGATCGTGTTGTCGTGGATGACTGGCGGCGTCGCGGGGGCGCCAGTGAACCGAATGCTCTCGAAGAAGTCCGCGAAGTCGTTGTGCCCGATGTCGACGGGCTGGGCGCTGGTCGAGATCAGGGCCCGCGTCGACCCGGACGCGGCGGTGCTGATGAACTGATTGCCGCTCAGGGTCGCGGCACCGGTGGTGATCGACACCTTCCCGTCGATGTTCACCGCCGGGTCGTCGAACACGTCGTCGGTCACCAGCGCGGTGGTGGCCGCGCCGAAGATCAGGAGGCCGTGGTTGTCGCCGCGCAACCGCAGGCCCGTGACCTGGGCCCCCGCGCCGTTGACCGTCACGGCCGTCTGCGCCCCGCCGTCGATGACCGGGCGGGACGCACCCGTGCCGATCAGCGTGCGACCGGCGCCCACCGTCACCTGCTCGGTGTACGTGCCGGGGGCGACCAGGATCCGGTCCCCGGACACGCTCTGGCCGAGCCCGTAGGCGACGGTCTTGCAGCTCACGGCCAGGCAGCTGCCGGCGTCCGTTCCGGTCCCGGTGTTGACCAGGCGGTCGGCCGCCGAGGCGCCCGCCGGGGCGGCGAGGCAGACGATGACGGCCAATGCGGCGGCCAGCGGGGGAGTCCGGCGTCCCTGTGGACGCCCCTGCGATGCGCGCGACACGGTGCTCTTCTCGTTGGCGGACGCACACTATGACCCCGCCCTGCACCCCGCAGTGTCAGAGGGGTGTCAACCCGCCGCGGGGTCAGCGCAACTGGTAGTCCTCGAGCGGAAAGTGGCGGGCGCGGTGCGCCGTCTCGCTGGTGGAGCTGGGCCGCAACGGCACGTCGCCATCCTTGGTGAAGTAGTAGCTGTTGGCCTGCGCGCAGCTGGCCTGCCAGAAGACCTGGTGCCCACGGCGGCGCATCATCTCCCCGAAATAGCGGTCGACCGCCTCCGGGCGCACCTCGACGCTGGTGGCGCCGCCATCGCGGGCGTGAAGCAGGCACCGCGTGATGTGCGCGGTCTGCGCCTCGATGAGGGTGAAGTACGACGCGCCGTTGTACCCGTAGGGGCCGAAGACGGCAAACCAGTTCGGGAATCCCGACACGCTGACGCCCTCGTAGGTGCGGTAGCGCTCGCGCTGCCAGTAGGTGCCGAGGTCGGCGCCGTCGCGCCCGGTGACCGGGAATTTCGGCAGGTTGCCCTCGTCGAAGACCTTGAAGCCGGTGGCGAGCACGAGCACGTCGATCTCGTGCAGCGTGCCCGTGCGGGTCTGCACGCCGACGGGCGTGATCCGCGCGATCGGGTCGGTCTCGAGCGTCACATCGGGACGATTGAACGTCGCCAGGTAGGTGTTGTGGAAGCTCGGTCGCTTGCAGCCGATCGCGTAGCGCGGCGTCAGCTGGTCCTGCAGCTGCGGATCCGTGACCTCGTGGCGGATCCACGCGCGCGCCGCACGCTCGACGAGCCGCATGACGGGCGGGCGGTGCCGGTGGGCGGGCGCCACGAAGGTCGCCTCGACGAACCCCTGGCTGGCCCGGCGTGCCGCGGAGCGCAGCCGGGGGCGCCGCAGCGCCCCGTGCAGCAGGCCGGGCAGGGGGACGTCCAGCTTGGGCAGGCACCAGATGGGGGTGCGCTGGAAGACGGTGACGTGCTCGGCTTCCTCCGCGATCGCAGGGATGAGCTGCACGGCCGATGCGCCCGTGCCGATCACCGCGACCCGCATGCCGGTCAGGTCGACGGACTCGTCCCAGCGGGAGGTGTGGAGGACCGTCCCGCCGAAGTCGTCGATGCCCGCGATGTCCGGTCGCCGCGGGACGGTCAGCACCCCCGTTGCGTCGATGACGTGACGCGCCACGAGCGTGTCCCCGGCGTCGGTGGTCAGCCGCCACACGTGGGCGTCCTCGTCGAACGCCGCGCCGGTGATCGCCGTGCCGAAGCGCGTCCGGGAATACAGCTGGTGCTCGTGCGCCAGCGACGTGGCGTACGAGCGCAGTTCCCGGCCCGGGGCGTAGCTGCGCGACCAGTCGGCCCGTTGCGCGAAGGAGAACTGGTAGCTGAACGACGGGATGTCGACCGCGATGCCCGGGTAGCGGTTCCAGTGCCACGTGCCGCCGAAGTCCTCCCCCTGCTCGATGATCAGGTGTTCGCGGATGCCCGCGCGCTCGAGGGCGATCGCGGCGCCGATGCCCGAGAAGCCCGCGCCGACGATGACGACCTCATGATCGGGCTCGACCGCCGCGCCGGAAGGGCTCATGGCGCCGTTGTATCACAGATGATACGTGTGATACAAAAGCGGTATGCATGTATCAGGCGCCACCGCACCCGACCGCACCGACTACGCGTCGCTGCCGGGGCCCAGGACGCCACCGATCCTGCAGATCCGCGACTGGATGACCGACCAGCACTCCTTCTGGAACGAGCACGCCGCCCGCTACGGACCTGCGTACCGCGTGCACTTCCCGTTCATGTTCGGGCGGATGGCCGTCTTCACCACGCCGTCGGCCGCCAGGACCGTGCTGCGGCTGAAGCCGTCCGTCGCCCAGGCCGGCCGGGCGTACAAGGCGCTCGAGCAGTCCGCCGGCTCCAGCGCCGTCATCCTGCTCGACGGGGACGAGCACCTGCGGATGCGCAAGCTCATCCTGCCGCCCCTCCACGGGGAGCGACTCGCCCGGTGGGAGGGGTTCTGCGAGCAGCGCACGCTGCAGGAGGTGGCGGAGTGGCCCCTGGACGAGCCGATCTCGCTGCGACCGGTCACCGAGCGGATCAGCATGGCGGTCATCCTCAAGATCGTGTTCGGCATCCGCGACCCGGCCCGCAGCGAGGAGCTCCGCTGCCGGCTCCCCCTCCTGTTCGACATCCCGCGCGGCGCGGTCCCCGGATACCTCCATCGCGCCGGCCGTGTGGACCTCGGCCCGTGGAGCCCGTGGGGCGCCTTCCGCCGCAAGCGCGACCGCATCGACGAGCTCGTCCTCTCCGAGGTCGCCGAGCGGCGGGCCGAGTTCGCCCGGGGCGACGGGGACGAGCGGGACGAGGCACACGCGGACCTGCTCTCCATGCTCCTCGCCGAGCGCGACGACCACGGGCGCCCCATGAGCGACCGCGAGTTGCGCGACCAGCTCGTGACGATGCTCGCCGCCGGCCACGAGACCACCTCGACCTCCATCGCGTGGGCGATCGAGCGCCTCGTCCGCCACCCGGACATCGTCGCCGACCTGCGCGCCGAGTTCGACCGCGGCGAGACCATCCTGCTCGATGCGGTCATCAAGGAGACCCTGCGTGCCCGCCCGGTCGTCCCCCAGGTCGCGCGCTACCTCACCGAGCCGACCGAGATCGACGGGTGCCTGGTCCCCGCCGGGATCATGGTGATGATCCCCATGTCGGTCATCCACATGGACCCCGAGGTGTACCCGCAGCCGGAGGCGTTCCGCCCCGAGCGCTTCCTCGACGGCAACGACCCCGGTGGCTACAGCTGGCTGCCGTTCGGCGGCGGCGTCCGGCGCTGCCCCGGCGCGAGCCTCGCGCTGCTGGAGATGCGCGTCATCATCCGCACCATCCTGC
>CAZXNX010000247.1:0-4476 GCA_964642225.1 uncultured Solirubrobacteraceae bacterium
CGGCTCCTCGGCGCCCGAGAAGGTCGCCGGGGCCGTGACACAGGCCCCGGGCACCGCCGTCGACACCGGCAAGCAGGGGGCCGGCGAGGTCACCCAGGCCGCCGGCCAGGCCGCGGGCGACGCCACCCAGGCCGCGGGCGACACCGCCACGGTGGTCAAGCAGACCACCGACGAGGTCGTGGGCGCGGCCACCGGCGCCCTGCCGCAGCTGCCCGGCGGCGGCACGCTCAAGCCGTGAGCATGTCGCGCATTTAGAACCCAACCCTGGCCACTCCGGGGCGTTGTGCGTACGAGGCCGCTCGAGCCGGCCCGTCCGCCCACCCGTCCGCAAGGTGTCGCCCATGATGACCGCTCCTCACCCGTCCGCCGCAGACGACGACTTCGCCGGCGCCGTCGGCTGGGCCGCGCACGACCGCAGCGAACAGCTGCGCCAGTATCGGCTCCTCCACGCCGCGCACCGCCGCCTGAGCATCCAGACGCGGGCGAGCGAGCTGCTGGAGCAGTCGCTGGACCTCCACGCGACGGTGCCCCTCCTGGGCGAGCTGCTGCTGGAGGAGGTCGCCGACGCGGTCGCGGTGGACGTCATCGGCGCGGAGGGCCGCAACGAGCGCGTGATCGACATCGGCACCCAGGGCCTGCGCACGCCGGTTGCCTACCCGCTGCTGGACGGTGCGCGGCTGCTCGGCACGATGACCGTCGTCCCGCGCGCGACCGGCGACGAGGACAGCGAGCTGCTCGGTCAGCTCAGCCGCCGGCTGGCCCGCGCCATCGCCAACTCCCAGCGCTACGCCGAGCGCGACCACGTCGCCCGCACCCTCCAGAACAGCCTGCTGCCCCCGAGCCTGCCGCAGGTCGGCGGGTTCGACCTGGCCGCCGCGTTCGGTCCCGCCGGGGCGGGCAACGAGGTGGGCGGCGACTTCTACGACGCCTTCTCCCTCGGCGGCGAGGAGTGGGCCCTGGTCCTGGGCGACGTGTGCGGCAAGGGCGCCGATGCGGCCGCCGTCACGGCGCTGGCCCGCTACAGCGTGCGGACGATCACCGCCCGCGAGCAGCGGCCCCGCCGGGTGCTCGACGAGCTCAACGACAGCCTCCTGCGCCACGGCGAGCGCGAGCGGTTCTGCACCGTGCTCTTCGCCCGGGTGCGCGAGGACGACGGCCGCGTGACCCTGTCCAGCGGCGGCCATCCGCCGCCGATCCTCGTCTCCCCGGGCTGCCCGCCCGAGGCGGTGGCGATCTCGGGGACCCTGCTCGGCGTGACGGATCGCCCGCGGCTGGCCGAGACGCAGCTGTGCCTGACGGCGGGCCAGACGCTCGTGCTCTACACCGACGGCGTCCTTGAGGCGCTGACCCGGGGCGGCGCGCTGCTGGGGATGGAGGGGCTCATGGAGGTCCTCGCCCGGATGGCGCACGCGCCGGCCCAGGAGATCGCGGACACCCTCGTCGGCCTCGCCCAGGGTGCGCCGGGCGGCCAGCGCGACGACGCGGCCGCGCTGGTGCTGCGGGCGCACTGAGCGGCCCGCGCCGGGCGACCAGGCGCAGTCTCTACATTTCGGTCGTGGATGCCCCCGTCCACGGACCCGCCGAGCCATCGCGTCGCGACCGTCGCCCTGGTGGCCCTCGCCACGCTGACCGCCTTCCTGTCCGTCTACGCCCTGTGGGTGCGCGCGCAGCTGCTGGACGGCCCGACCTGGGCGGACACGAGCACGCGGATCGTGCAGGACGAGCAGGTGCGCCGCGAGCTGGCGGCCAGCCTCGCCGCGCGCCTGACCGACAACCGCACGGTCCGGGACGAGCTCGGGCCCCTGCTCATCAACGTCCCCGCCGAGCAGGTCGACGCGGTCCGCGGGCAGCTGCGGACGGCGATCGAGCGGGAGGCGTTCCGCGGGCTGGGCACCGCGCCGGTCGCCCGCCTGTGGCGCGCGTCCAACCTGGAGGCCCAGCGCGAGCTGGTCCGCATCCTGGACGGCGACCGGGAGGGCGTCACCGTGCGCGGCGGGCGCGTGACCGTCGACCTGCGCCCGCTGCTGCGCCGCCTGGGCCGGCAGGTCGGCCTGCCCGACTCGCTGGTGGGGCTGGTGCCCGCCCGCGACGCGCGGCTGGTGGTGATGCGCTCCAGCGACCTGGTGGTCGCCCAGGACATCGTGCGCACCGTCCGCGACCTGTCGGTCGTGCTGCCCGCCGTCACCGTCCTGCTGTGGCTCCTGGCGCTCGCCCTGGGCCGCAGCCGCCGGCGCGTGATCGTCATGCAGATCGGCCTGGGGCTCATCGTCGCGGGCGTGGGCGTCCTGCTCACCCGCGCCCTGGCCGGGGACGCGGTGGTCTTCGCGCTGGTGGAGCGCCCGTCGCAGCGCGGGGCGGGCGACCGGGTGTGGGCGCTGGGGACCTCGCTGCTGCGCGACGGCGGCCTCGCCGTGCTGGTGGCGGGCGTCGTCCTGCTCGGCGGCGCCGCCCTCGTGGGCAACGGCCGCTGGCTGCTCAACCGCGAGGACGAGACGGCGCTGCTGGGGTGAGCCTCAGGCGGCCGCGCCGCCGAGGCCGATCCGGTCCGGCGTGGAGACCAGCTCGTGCTCCACGGGATCGGGGAAATGGCGGGCCACCGCCTCGCGCAGCAGCGCGCGGTGGCGCTCCAGCGCCGGGGCCCGCCGGGCCGGCAGCCGCTCCTGCAGGGAGTCGAGCAGCGCGGCCAGGCGCCGGGCGATCTGCGGGGAGTCGGCGCCGTAGCGGCGGATCTCGGTGAGGCCGAGGTCGACGAGCTCGTCCCAGCCCGGTGTCGGCATCACCAGCCGCAGCGCGCCGTCGTCGTCGACGATGCCCGAGTCCCCCAGCCGCCGGCGCCCCAGGCGCAGGAGCATCGCGCCGACCGCGTCGATCCCCTCCACCGCGCTGGTCGGGTCGTTGACCGCGGGGGACAGCGCGCGGATCGCCACGTCGACCATGCAGCGGATGGCGAAGGCCGGGTCCTGGGTGACGGTGCGCCCGTCGGCGAAGACCACCGCGTGGCGCAGCGCCTCCTCGTCGATCGGCCCGCCCCCGTGCACGAGGAGCACCGGCTCGCCGTGGGGGATGTACGCGCCGAGCTGGGCCGCCACCTCCACCACCACCCCCGCCGCGCGGGCCGCCTCCACCACGCGCTGGCGGTCGACCGCCGACAGCACCCCGTCGCGGTGCTCCTGGGCCACGATCGTCCCCGTCGGCTCGGGCGGATAGGGGCGCCGCTCGGTGTCGTCGGTGAGCAGCGACGGGTAGGCGTCGGGGACCGCGAAGCGCGCCTGGGCGGTGAGGCCGGCGTAGATCCGCCGCGGCCGCATGAGCTCCAGGAGCCGCCCGATGAAGCGGAACAGCTCGACGAGGGCCGCCAGCATGAGCACGAGCCCGACGACGACCGTGAGCGTCTGTGGCGCGTCCTTCTCGGACCCTCCGATGTCGCTGGCGGCGACCAGCGCGAACACGCCCGGGGAGACGAGGATGCCGAAGGCCTGCTTGATCACCAGGTCGCGGCGGAAGAGCTGCACGAGGCGCGGCGAGTACTGCCCGGCGCCGAACTGCACGACGAGCACGCCGACGGAGAGCACCAGCCCCGAGAAGGCGATCATCCCCGCGGCGATCGACTCGAGCACCGTCTGGGCCGCCGCGGCGTCGATCCCCAGCAGGTGGTCGCCGCCGCGCGAGCGGTCGATCGCCGGGAGCGCGATGCCCAGCCCGACGGCCACGAGCAGGTAGAAGCCGGGCACGATCACCATGCTGCGCGACACCCGCTCGCGCAGGACGAGCCGCCGGCGCCAGCCGGGCCTCCGCTCGGCGCCGGACAGCGGCCGCACGGCGATGGGCGGGCGCGGGTCGGCGGCAGGGTCGGCCATCACGGCGAGGAGGGTACGGACGGGGCCGGTCGCCAGCGGCGGTGCGCACCGGCACGCCATCCACGACACTTCACGCCGTGAGCAGCCCGACCCGCCAGGCCGACCGCGCCCTGATCGCCGTGATGCGCGCGCTGCAGGACGACGGCTTCGTCGTCGGCACGGTCGGCAACGCCAGCCATCGCGCCGGGGACGCGCTGCGGATCACCCCGACCCGCACGCCGTACGCGACCATGCGCCCCCGCGACCTGGTGACGGTGGGGATCGACGGCGCCGCGCGGGAGGCCGAGCTGCCGCCATCGCGTGAGCTGCCGCTGCACCTGGCCGTCTACCGGGCCCGCCCCGACGTGCGGGCGATCGTCCACACGCACAGCCCGCAGGCGACCGCGTGGAGCTTCCGCGGCGGCTCGCTGACCCCGGCCGTGGAGGAGACCCGCTACTACGCGATCGGCGAGGTGCGCACCAGCGCGCCGGCCCCGGCGGGAAGCGACGACCTGGCCGCGACCGCCACCGCCGGGCTCGGGGAGGGCAAGGCGGTGCTGCTGGCCGGCCACGGCGTGATCGCGGTGGGCGCCGACATCGGCGAGGCGGACGTGGTGGCTCGCAGCGTCGAGCACCAGGC
>CAZXNX010000248.1:0-4465 GCA_964642225.1 uncultured Solirubrobacteraceae bacterium
CAGCAGGCTCACCTTTGCGCGCACGAGCGCGCGGTAGGCGGCGAAGTAGGCGAGCAGGGCGGTCGGGGGCACCGCGGGGCCGCCCTCGGCGTAGCCCTCCAGGACGTCGCCCACGAAGCCGGCGCCGTCGCGGGACTCGAGGTCCATCACCAGGAAGGCGAGGTCGTCGGCCCGGTCGACGCGCCGCAGGTCGTCGATGTCGAGCCGGTCGACGATGCGCACCGACCGGTCCTCGTCGAGCAGCACGTGCTCGGCCCGCACGTCGCCGTGGCCGTCGATGACGCAGCCGTTGGAGGTCCGTGCGGCGAGCACGTCCCCCCAGGTCGCCGTGAACGCCGTGGCGAAACGCTCCAGCCCCCGCACCTGGCGCACGAGGTCCGGGTCGTCCAGGAGCGCCCGCAGCGCCTGCGCGTTCACCGCGAAGCGCGCCCGCTCGTCGATGGGCGTGCGCAGGCGGGTCGTCGCGCGGTGGAAGGCGCCGAGGCACCGCCCGGTGGCCCGGGCCTGCGCGGGGGTCAGCAGCCCGCGCTCCAGCAACGACCGCATGGTGCGGCCCTCGTCGTAGCGGTGCATCTCGATGACGTGGTCGATGGCCCGCGGGTCGTCGTCGTCGGCCAGTGCGTACCCGTCGGGGCCCGGGACCACCGCGCGCACCGCGATCCCCAGCCCGGGGGCCAGCACGTCGTTGAGGGCGAGCTCGCGCCGGCAGCTCGCGGCGCGCACCTGGGGGTCGCGCATGTCGGCGAAGTCGAGCGCCACGGGGCGCTTGAGCTTGTAGGCATGTTCGGCGGTGAGCACGATCCACGACATGTGCGTCGTGCGCACCTCCACGGATGCGCCGGTGCGGGCCGCGAGGCTGTCGGCGAGCAGGTGCGGGTCGGCGGGGCCGGGCCGGCCCTCACTCCCGTGCGTCGAGGACGAAGTCATCGCGTCCCGACCGTATGGGGACGCCCGGGGGGTGTCATCCGCGCAGACCACGCGCGGGCCTGCGGAGCATCACGGACAGGAGGGGCAACCGGTGCGGATGCCGCGGGGCGCAGGCAGGAGCAGGCTGTCCGGGACGCCATCGGTGAGGAGCACCCCATGTATCGCAAGGTCATCGTCGGATCCGACGCCCGCCCCGGAGGCGACGACGCACGCACCCTGGCGGGGCAGCTCGCCGCGCCCGACGGCGCGATCGTCGTGGCGACCGTGTTCGACCCGCGCTGGCCCGCCGTGCCCCCCGCCGACCAGCGCGCGTCGGACGACCCGCGCGTCTCCTTCCGGACCGTGGCCGGTGGCACCGCCGCACTCGGCCTGCACGCGCTGGCCCGGGGCATGGGCGCCGACCTGATCGTCGTCGGGTCCAGCGATCGCGGGCGCTGGGGCCGCATGGTCGCCGGCGACGACACCCGTCAGACCGTGCGCGACGCGCCGTGCGCGGTGGCGATCGCCCCGCGTGGTTATGTCGACCACGAGGGGGACCTCGGCGCGATCGGCGTCGGGTGGACGAAGGAGCCGCAGTCGGCCGCCGCGCTGGCCGCCGCCCGCCGCCTCGCCGCCCCGACCGGGGCTCGCCTGGAGGCGCTGGAGGTGGTCACCGCCCCCAACCCGGTCCTGGCGCCGGGCACCTACTCGCACGTCTCCCTCACCTCGGCCGTCGAGCGCGCCCACGATCGCGTCGGGGTGCTGCACGGCGTCCGGGGCCACGCCACCCTCGGCGTCCCCGTCGAGGAGCTGGCCCACTGGTCCCACGGCCTGGACCTGCTCGTGGTGGGCGCCACCCACCGCGGCGCGCTCGGCCTCGTCCTCTCCGGCTCCGTCCCGGAGCAGCTCGCCCGGCGGCTCAGCTCGCCGCTCCTGGTGGTCCCCGAGGAGCGTGACGACGTAGCGCATATGTGGACAGCTACGGATGCGGGGCAGGGGGTCAACGCGCCACAGTCCGTCGGATGACCGTCGCCGCCCACCTGCCGCGCCCCCGCGCCCGCACCCCACGGGTGGCCGCGTGATGCACGTGCTGACCCCCGTGCTGGGGCATCCGCGGGTGCTGCGCGAGGCGGGCGACCAGCCCCGCCGGCGCGTGGTCGACCACGCCGAGCAGCTCGACGGCGTCGCGGCCTGGGAGCCGCTCTTCGGCCGGCACGGCGAGGGGGTCGTGGCCCTGCGCGACACCACCCGGCTGACCACCGCCACACAGCTGTTCCGCGACCTGCTCACCCGCGCGGCCGACGACGGGATCGTGCTCGTCCGCTTCGTCCTGCTCCCCGGCCAGGACACGCTGGCCACGGCGCTCGCGGCCCAGGTGCCCGGCGCGTCGGTCGGCGAGGACCTCACGGTCCGCCTCGCGTAGGTGGGGACGCACATGACCGGGCTTGCGCGCCAGCCTACGATGTGGCCATGACCTCCACCCCGTCCGAGCGTCCTCGCCACGTCGTCATCGTCGGCGGCGGCATCGCCGCGCTGGAGGCGGTGCTCGCCCTCCACGCACTCGCCGGTCCCCGCGTGGGGGTGACCCTGGTGTCGCCCTCGCCCACGTTCTCCCTGCGGCCCCTCTCCGTGCTCGTCCCGTTCGGCAAGGGCGCGCCGAAGCAGGCCGACCTCGACGAGATCCTGCGGGAGCACGACGGCGTCTTCCTTCAGGACGCGGTGCTCTCGGTGGACGGCGAGCGCAAGGTGGTCGTCCTGGCCGGGGGAGACGAGCTGGAGTACGACACCCTGCTGCTGGCGCCCGGCGCCCGGCCGGTCGCCGAGTTCGACCGCGGGATGACCTTCGACCCGTTCGCCGCCGACGCCCTCAGCGGCGTGGTCGCCGACCTAGAGCAGGGCTGGTCGCGCTCCGTCGCCTTCGTCGTGCCCGAGGGCGTCTCGTGGCCGCTGCCCCTCTACGAACTGGCCCTCATGACGGCCGAGCAGGTGTGGAACATGGGGATGGACGACGTCGGCCTGCATGTCGTCAGCCCCGAGAGCAGCCCGCTGGCGATCTTCGGCCAGGAGGCCAGCGCCGCGGTCGCGGGCCTGCTGTCGGATGCGCGCATCACCTTCCACGGCGGGGCGGCGCCCCGCGTCCCGCGCGCCGGGCTGATCGAGCTGGGCGGCGGCCGCCAGGTCGAGGTCGACCGGATCGTCGCCCTCTCGCGCATGGAGGGCCCCGGCCTGCTCGGCGTCCCGGCCGACGCGGAGGGATTCATCGCCACCGACGAGTTGGGCCGGGTCCCCGGCCTGCCCGACGTGTGGGCGGTCGGCGACGCCACCCAACAGCCGATCAAGCAGGGCGGCCTGGCCTGCCAGCAGGCCGACGCGGCCGCCACCCACATCGCCGCCGAGGCGGGTGCCGACGTCGAGCCCAAGCCGGCGGTGCTGGAGCTGCGCGGGCGCCTGATCGCCGGCCGCCAGGAGCGCTTCCTGCACCGCGCGGTCGCCGAGGAGCGCAGCGAGTCGGACTCCCATCCGCTGTGGTGGCCGCCGGCGAAGGTGGCCAGCCGCTACCTCTCGCCGTACCTGGAGGAGCGCGGCCTGGTGGAGCCGACGCCCAGCGAGCCGGAGGCCGAGGGCATGAACGTCCACGTCCCGATCGACTGGAACGCCGGCCGCCGCTCGGACGTGCTGGGTCTCTCGACGCTCGACCCCGAATCCTGACTCCGGCGGGCCGGGGCGCGCGGGCCACCCGCGCGGTGCGCTGATGCAGGACGCGCTGATCCTCACGGGGATCGCCACGCTCACCGTGCTGGCCACGGGCCTGGGCGCGATCCCGGTGATGCTGCTGGGCGCCCGCGCCGAGGCCCTGCGCCCGGTGCTGTCGGGCGTGGCCATGGGCGTGATGGGCGTCGCCGCCGTGGTGGGGCTGCTCATCCCGGCGGTGAAGGAGGGGACGCCCGCCCAGGTCGCGGGCGGCATCGTGCTCGGCGCGGGCGGCCTGTTCTGGGCCGGGCGGGCCCTGCGCCGGCGGCTGGGCGACACCGCCACGGGCAAGGCCGACCGGGCCGCGTGGCTCACCTTCGGCGTGCTCTTCGTCCACAGCCTGCCCGAGGGGCTGGCCATCGGCGCCGCCTACGCCGCCTCCGGCTCGCTGGGGACGTTCGTGATCATCGCCATCGCCGTGCAGAACGTCCCCGAGGGCACCGCCACGGCGATCGCGCTGCGGCAGGCCGGCCGGTCCGGGCTGCGCCAGTTCGAGGCCGCCGTCCTCAGCAGCGTGCCCCAGATCCCGGGCGCGCTCGTCGCCTGGGCCGCCGTCGACGCGGTCAACGGGCTGCTGCCCGTCTCCTTCGCGGCCGCCGGCGCGGCGATGTTCCTGCTCGTCACCACCGAGCTGGCGCCGGAGGCCTGGCGCGACGGCGGCCGCGGGTGGGCCCTGACGGGCACGCTGGCGGGCGCGGCGGGCATGTTGCTGCTCGCCGTCGTCCTGGCGCCGGACGCCGGGCTGTGAGCGACCGTAGACTGGCCGCGTGGACCAGCTGACCATCGGCGTCGTCGCGACGTCCCGCAA
>CAZXNX010000249.1:0-4458 GCA_964642225.1 uncultured Solirubrobacteraceae bacterium
CCTGTCCTCGCTGCCCGCCGACAAGCAGGGCCCGGTCCGCAACAACGGTGGCGGCCACTACAACCACTCCCTCTTCTGGGAGTCGCTGAGCCCGGACGGCGGCGGCGCCCCCGACGGCGAGCTGGCCGCCGCGATCGACGCGGCCTTCGGCTCCTTCGACGAGTTCAAGGCGAAGTTCGAGGCCGCCGGCGTCGCGCAGTTCGGCTCCGGCTGGGCGTGGCTCGTGCTCGACGGCGACAGCGTCGCCATCGTCTCGACGGCCAACCAGGACAGCCCGCTGACCGACGGCAAGACGCCGCTGTTCGGCAACGACGTCTGGGAGCACGCCTACTACCTGAACTACAACAACCGCCGTCCCGACTACCTCAAGGCGACGTGGGACGTCGTCGACTGGGGCGTCGTGGCCGCGCGGTACGCCGCCGCCAAAGCCTGAACCTGCTCCCGCGCAATCGGCGCCAGCCGATTGCGCAATGCCGGCGGGCGCCAGCCCGCCGGCACCGTGGCGCGCCCTCGCGGCGCGCCGCGGGGGTGCAGTTCACCGTCACCGGGTTGTGCCCCGCCGGCACCTTCTTGCCGGCGTTGATGCGCTTCAGCTTCCAGCACACCGACTCGATCCACAGCGATCCGCGGGTGCCCTGGAGGTTGACCTCACGGAAGCGCGACGGCTGGCCGGCCAGGATGGTGTCGATGACCGACCGCAGCGGCGCGGCGAGCGACGCGCGCTTGGCCATCACCGCCTTGGGCACCTCGATCGCGCCGAACTTCTCGCGCGCCGAGTCGAACCAGCCCGCGGGCGCCAGCGCCTGGCGCAGGCCGTCGACGCTGTGGAGCTTCAGGTCGACCTTCTGGCCGGTCTTGGCCGTCAGCCGCAGCGTGCCGGGCGAGCAGTACGGATCGACGCCGAGCGCCTGCACCCGCGTGCCGTCCGGCAGCGTCGTGGCGTAGTCGAGCGCCTGGGACGGCCGCGCCTTGAGCGGCTTGCCGTGACGCGCGCGCAGCTTGCCCTGCAGCTTGCCGCCGGTCACCACGAACGTCCAGCTCTTGGCGCTGCGCGCGGTGATGGGCTTGACCCAGTAGCCCACGCGGCCCTTGGCGTCCAGGCCCTCGACGCGCAGCTCGCGCGACAGGGACCCCTCGCCGGTGCGGGTGATCGACAGCCGGTTGGTGGTGCGGCCGGGGACCTTGGGCTGGGCGGCCCACTCCAGGGCGGGGAGCTGGATCTTCGGGTCGGCGAGGCCGCGCTGGTCCTCCCACGAGTACTTGAGCTGCACGATGTCGGCGCCGCTGATGTCGAAGTCCCACGTGCGCGTGTAGAGCGAGCCGTCGGGGCCGCCCACGAACATCGTCTGCGTGGAGGCCGACAACGCGTCGGCGTGGAAGCGGCCGCCCTGCGGCGTGCAGCTCTGGAAGGACTCGTCGGAGCCCAGCCACGGGTCGAGCAGCACGATGCGCCCGTCGCGCCCGAGGGCGTAGATCGTGGCGATGCCGATGATCGGCGACTTGTTGCCGGCGCCGTCCAGGAACCACTTGTCGATCTCGCCGTGCCCGTTGGACATCGACCAGTCGACGGCGTCGTCCGGGATGCGCACGCCGTCGCCGCGCCAGATGACGGCGCCCCAGCGGGTGGTCCAGCTCTCGTAGGTGCGCTCCAGCGCCTCGTCGGCGCGGGTCGTCACGTACACGTTGCCGAGCTTGTCGGTGACGTTCATGAGCTCGCCGTCGATGGACGCGTGCACCACGCGGCCCTCGATGCAGGGCGGCAGCACGAGCTGCTGCCACGGCCCGGCCCCCAGGCCGGTGGCGGTGTGGCCGCGCACGTACAGGTGCCCGCCGTGGGCGGCGACGTCGTAGTAGTCGTTGTAGCTGACCTTCTCGTCGCGCATGCTCACGCGGGTGGGCAGCGCGGCCAGCTCGGCCGCCGACGGCGTGAGGGTGGCGGGGCCGGTCCGCACGGGCGGGGTCGAGCCCTTGGGGGCGGCGCTGCCGGAGGTGCCGTTGACCAGCTCGGCGCAGCTCGCGGGCAGGCCCTTGGTGATCGGGGCGATGGGCGACGTCACGCCGGGCGGCGGCGTGTACCCGGCCTGGGCGGTGGCGGTGGTCAGCGCCGCGCAGGCGGCGAGCACGGCAAGGGACAGGGTGGCTTTCAGCATCCGGCCACCTTACGAGAACCCTGGCGCGTTCGCGTCAGTGGTTTTCCCGCGGCGGCTCCATCTAGGTGCGGGTGAAGCGGCGGCCCGCGGTGGGCGAGGCAGACTCGTCGAGCACGACCTTGAGCACGTCGTCGCCGCCGTCCGCGGCCTCGGAGGCGGCGGCCTCCATCGCGGCGAGGCGCTCGGGCGTGAGGTCGTCGGCGTTCTCGGCTTCGATCCGCGCCAGCCATTCGGCGCCCTCGGCCGCCTCGCGGGCGTCCTTCACGACCTGCTTGTCGGCCTGGTAGTACTTGTCGATCTCCTCGAAGAGCACGTCGACGAGCTGCTCGGTGGGAACCTTCCGCAGCGGCTCACCCTTTGAGAAGATGAGCCCCTCGTTCTTGGCGCCGGTGATGCCGAAGTCCGCGTGGCGGGCCTCGCCGATCCCGTTGACCGCACACCCCAGGACGGAGACCTCGATCGGGTCGTCGTAGGCGGCCAGGCGCTGCTCGATCTCCACCACCACGGTGTCCATGTCGAACTGCAGGCGCCCGCAGGTCGGGCAGGCGATCAGCACGGGCCCCTTCTCGCGCAGCTTCAGCGCCTTCAGGATCTCCCAGCCGACCTTGACCTCCTCCTCCGCGTGGAAGGTGGAGAGGCTGACGCGGATGGTGTCGCCGATGCCGTCGGCCAGCAGCGTGCCCAGGCCCACGGCGGTCTTCAGCGAGCCGGTCCACTTGGTGCCCGCCTCGGTCACGCCGAGGTGCAGCGGGTACGGGATGCGCTCGCTGAGCAGCCGGTTGGACGCGATCGTGTTGGGCACGCTGGTCGACTTCATCGAGACCTTGAAGTTGGTGAAGTCCAGCCGCTCCATCAGCTCGACGAACTCGACGGCCGCGGTGACCAGCGCCTCGACCGGGTTGCTGAACTCCAGGTCGCGCAGGTGCTTGGGCAGCGAGCCGGAGTTGACGCCGATGCGCATCGGCGTCCCCAGCTCGTTGGCGCGCTTGACCACCTCGGCCACCTTGTCCGGCCCCCCGATGTTGCCCGGGTTCAGGCGGATGCAGTGCGCCCCGGCGTCGAGCGCCTTGAGCGCCAGCGTGTGGTTGAAGTGGATGTCGGCGATGACCGGGATCGGCGACTGCGCGACGATCGTCTTGAGCGCCTCGGCGTCCTGCTCGCGCGGCACGGCGACGCGGACGATGTCGGCCCCGGCCTCCGCGACGCGGTGGATCTGGGCCATCGTGGCCACGAGATCGGCCGTCTCCGTCTTGGTCATCGTCTGGACCGCCACGGGCGCCCCACCACCGATGAGGACGCCGCCGACGTTGATCTGCCGTTGTGAGGCCATGTCCTGATTGTACGAACGTGGGGCCCGCGCGGATGCGAGCGGCGTCACGGAGGCGCCCCGATCGGCAAGAATCCCGCCGGTGGAGCAACCGGTGAACGTCTGGGATCTCGAGCGGGCCGCCCAGGCGCGGCTGGACGCCGGCCCGTGGGGCTACTACGCCGGGGGCGCCGGGGACGAGCGCACGCTCGCCGACAACTGTGCGGCGTGGGGCCGCCGCCATCTGCGCCCGCGGGTGCTGGTGGACGTGACCGAGATCGACGCGCGCACCACCGTCCTGGGCATCGACGTGGCCCTCCCGGTGCTGGTCGCGCCGGTGGCGCTGCAGAAGATGGCCCACCCCGACGGCGAGGCCGGCATGGCCCGGGCGGCCACCGCCGCCGGAACCGCGATGTGCCTGTCCACCATCGCCACCTCCACCCCCTCCGAGGTCCGCGCCGGCGCGCCCGACGCCGACCTCGTCTTCCAGATCTACGTGATGCGCGACCGCGCCATCACCCGCCACCTCGTGGACGAGGCGGTCGACAGCGGCTTCCGGGCGCTGATGCTCACCGTCGACGCGCCGCGGGCGGGGCGGCGCGAGCGGGATCTGCGCACCGCCTTCGGTGTGCCGCCCGGGATCAGCATGCCCGCGGTCGACGCCGCCTGCGGGAGCACCGACGGCGTGACCCCCGCGGAGTTCTTCTCGCTGGTGGACACCTCGGTGACCTGGGCGGACGTGGAGCGGATGGCCGGCGACAGCCCGATCCCCTTCGTGATCAAGGGCATCCACACCGCGCAGGACGCCGTGCTGGCCGCCGAGCACGGCGCCGCGGCGGTCGTGGTGTCCAACCACGGCGGACGCCAGCTCGACGGCGTCGCGGCCACCGCCGACGTGCTGCCCGAGGTGGTCGAGGCGGTCGGCGGCCGCTGCGAGGTGCTCGTCGACGGCGGGATCCGCCGCGGGACCGACGTGCTCGCCGCGCTGGCGCTGGGCGCCGA
>CAZXNX010000250.1:0-4415 GCA_964642225.1 uncultured Solirubrobacteraceae bacterium
GGCTTCGCCGCGGCCTTGGGCTTCGCGGCGGCGGGCCTGGCCCGGGTCGCCGTGCGCGTGGCGGCGGGCTTGGTGGCCGCCCGGGCCTTGGGCTTGGCGGCCGGCTTGGCCTTCGCCGCAGCAGGCTTGGCCTTGGCGGCGGCACGGGGCTTGGCCTTGGCGGCCGGCTTGCGGGCCGTGCTCTTCGTGGTGGAAGGGGAGGACTTCGGCTGGGGCATTCGACGCTCCTGGCTGAGGCTGTGTGCCGAGGCTACCCGACCGTCAGGCAGGCGCGTCGGCGAGCAGCCATTCCAGCAGCGCCTTCTGGGCGTGCCGGCGGTTCTCCGCCTGTGTCCAGATGCGCTGGCGATCGCCGTAGAGCACCGCGGCGGTGATCTCCTCGCCCGGGTGGGCGGGCAGGCAGTGCAGGGCGATGACGTCGGGGGCGGCGAGGTCCAGCAGGGCGTCGTCGATGCGGTAGGGCGCCAGCGCCGCGCGGCGCGCGTCGGCGGTGTCCTCGTCCCCCATCGACACCCACACATCGGTGTACACGGCGTGCGCGCCGCGCACCGCCTCGGCCGGGTCGTTCGTGCGCGTGCCGCCGCACCCGGGCTCGAGCTCGTAGCCGGGCGGAGACGCGACGGCGACCTCCACTCCCGCGATACCGCCGAGGACGGCGAGCGATCGCGCGACGTTGTTGCCGTCGCCGACGTAGGCGAGCTTGAGCCCCTCGACCGCGCCGAACGTCTCGCGCAGGGTGAGGAGGTCGGCCAGCGCCTGCGACGGATGGTGACCGGCGGTGAGCATGTTGAAGACGGGGATGGTGCCCTCGGCCGCCAGCTCCTCCAGGAGCGCGTCGGGGCCGGTGCGCACGCCGATGGCCTGGATGTGCGACGACAGGATCCGCGCCGTGTCCTTGACCGACTCGCCGCGCGAGAGCTGCATCTCCTCGCCGCGCAGGATCATGGGATGGCCGCCGAGCTCGACGACGCCCGCCTCGTAGGAGAGACGGGTGCGGGTGGACGGCTTCTCGAAGAGCAGGCCGACGACGGCCTGCGCGAGCGCGTCGGAGGAACGCGGCGCCGCCTTGAGCTCCAGGGCCCGCGTGAGCAGCCCGTCGAGGGTGGCGCGATCCAGTTCGTGGCCGGTCAGCAGGTGTCGGGTCATGGCAGGTCGGGGAGGATACGCCGCGAAGGGCCATCAGCATGCGGATCGTCACCTGGAACCTCTACCACGGCCGGGCCGTCGCCACGGCGGGCAAGCCCGCGCCCAACCGCGACCTGTTCGACGCCTTCGCCGAGCGACTGGCCGGCTGGGAATGGGACGTGGCCCTGCTGCAGGAATGCCCGCCGTGGTGGCCCGCCGACCTGGGCCGGGCGTGCGGCGCGCACGCCCGGATGGCGCTGACCTCCCGCAACCAGCTCTACGCGCTGCGCCGCTTCGCCGGCCGGCGATGGCCCGTGACGATGAAGTCGGGCGGCGGCTGCAACGCGATCCTCGTGCGCGGCGGGACGATCGCGGCCCACCGCCGGGCGCGGCTGCGCCGGCTCCCGGAGCAGCGGGTCGTGCACGCCGTGCGGTGGGAGCCGGCGGGTGTGTGGATCGCCAACCTGCACGCGCAGGTCGGCTCCGAGGCCGCGGCCTACGGCGATGCGGCCCGCGCCGCCGCCGCGGTGTTGGGATGGAGCGGGGGGCTGCCCGCCGTGGTGGGCGGCGACGCCAACGTGCGCGAGCCGCGCTTCCCGGGATTCACCCACGTCGGCGGGCGCAAGGTCGACCACGTCTTCGCCCGTGGGATGCGGGCGGTCGGCGTGACGGAGGTGCTGCGACGTGGGACGCTTTCCGACCATGCGCCGTTGCGCGTGACCCTGACGGAAGGCTCGCCGCCGCCGCCGGCCGTATCCCCCGTACAACCCGCCTGACCCACTGGAGGACCCATGCCCCGCCTGCTTCCCATACTCGACGCCACCGTCGCCCTCGCCCTGTGCGGCGCCGTCGTCGCCGGCTGCGGCTCCGACAGCTCCTCGTCCGACAGCACCTCGACGCCCGCGGCCGCCCCGGCCAAGACGGACGCCGCCGCCCCCGCGGCCACCGGCTCCGTCGCGATCTCGATGAAGGACATCGCCTTCGACCCGAAGGTGGCCTCGGCCAAGGTCGGGGAGAAGATCGTGTGGACCAACGACGACGACGTCCAGCACAACGTGGTCGCCGACTCGGGCGCCGACTTCAAGTCCGACACGTTCGGCAAGGGCGGGACGTTCGAGTACACGCCGACGAAGGCCGGCGACATCGCCTACGAGTGCACGCTGCACCCGGGCATGACCGGCACCATCAAGGTCGTCGGCTGACGCCTAGCGCCGGCCGAGGCGCAGCCCGAAGCCCCGCGCCATCAGGAACGCGCGCTCGCCGACCGTGCCCGATCGGGGCAGCACCCCGATCTGCACGGCGGCGTCGTAGCGGTCGAAGAAGACCCGCACCCGCCACAGCCGCTCGCGGGGCGGGTCGAGCTGGCAGTAACAGACGCCGTGCAGCAGCACGTAGCGATTGCTGGCGGGCAGGTTCTCCAGGTCGCCCGTGTGCGTCCCCTTCAGGACGAACGGGGCGACGAGGAACTGCCCGTCGCTGAGGCGCTCGCCGGTGCGCTCCACGCGCACGTCGGGCACCGCCGTCCACAGGGTGCGGGCGTGGATGCCGATCGCCTGCGGGCCGTCCAGCGGCCCCCCGACCGGGTCCTCGTAGAACACGTCGGAGGCGCACACCGCGTGGAAGGCGTGCTGGTCGCGGCCCGACCAGGCCGCCTCCCAGCGGTCCGCCAGATCCTGCACCACCGGCTTCACGAGAGGGGCCCGAACTCCGGCCGGCCCGCGTCGGGCGTGGAGGCGTTGGCGTAGCGGCGCCGCTCGATGCGCCCGGCGCGCGCGGCCAGACGGCCGGCGTGGACGGCCGCCTTCATGGCCAGGGCCATCGTCACCGGGTCCTGCGCGCGGGAGATGGCGCTGGCGATGAGGCAGGCGTCGCAGCCCAGCTCCATGGCCAGGGCGGCGTCGGAGGCCGTCCCGATCCCCGCGTCGCACACCACGGGCACGGTGGCGCGCTCGGCGATCAGCGCGATGTTGTCGGGGTTGCGGATGCCCATGCCCGAGCCGATCGGCGAGCCGAGCGGCATGACCGCGGCACAGCCCACGTCCTCCAGGCGGCGGGCCAGCACCGGGTCGTCGGTGGTGTAGGGCAGGACGACGAACCCGTCGGCCACGAGCTGCTCGGCCGCGGCCAGCAGCTCGGGCGCGTCGGGGAGCAGGGTGCGCTCGTCGCCGATCACCTCGAGCTTGACCCAGTCGGTCTCGAACGCCTCCCGGGCCAGGTGCGCGGTGAGCACCGCGTCGCGGGCCGTGTAGCACCCGGCGGTGTTGGGGAGCACGAGCACCCCGGCGTCGGTGAGCACGTCCACGAGCGACCCGCGGGCGGTGGCGTCGATGCGCCGCAGGGCGACGGTGACCATCTCGGTCCCGCTCGCCTCGATGGCGGCGGCGAGGGTCTCCAGGCGGGGGAACCCGCCGGTGCCCAGGACGAGCCGCGAGCCCAGGGTGCGGCCCGCGATGACGAGGGGATCGGCGATGACGTCCGCGGAGGCGGTCGGTTCCATGTCCCTCATCCTCCCTGCATCGCGGTCAGGACCTCCACGCGGGCCCCGGCGGCCAGCACGGTGGTGGCCCATGCGGCGCGGGGGACGACCTCGGCGTCGAGCGCGACGGCGACGCCGCGGCGCTGCGGCTCGACCCCGAGCGCGTCGAGCAGCGCGCTGACGGTGGTGCCCTGGTGGCCCTCGGCCTGCTCGCCGTTGAGCCAGATCATGCGAGCGCCGTGGGGACGGGCGCGGCGAAGCGCGCCGGGGAGAACGGGTCGTCGGCCGCCTCGCCCGCGAGCTGGGCCGCGAGCAGGTCGGCGGTGAAGGGCGTGAGCAGGATGCCGTTGCGATGGTGGCCGGTCGCGTAGAACAGCCCGGGGCAGGCGGGATGGGGGCCGAGCACCGGCGCATTGTCGGGCGTCGACGGGCGCAGGCCGGCGATGAAGTCGTCGACGACGAGCTCCGACACCCCGGGGACCAGCTCGGTCGCGTCGCGGATCAGCTCGTAGGCGCCGCCCGCGGTGACGGTGGTGTCGAACCCCTGCTCCTCCATCGTGGCCCCGAGCACGTAGCGGCCGTCGCCGCGCGGCACGAGGTACCCGGTCTCGTACCGGATCGTGCGGGTGAGCAGCGCGGGCGCCGCGGGCCCGGCGGGGTCGCGCAGCCGCATGATCTGCCCCTTGACCGGGCGCACCGGGATGCGCGCCTCGGCGGGGATGCCGGGCAGGGCGCCCGACCACGCGCCGGCGGCGACGAGCACGGCGGGGGCGTGGATCGCGCGGCCGTCCTCGTCGACGGGCACCACGACGCC
>CAZXNX010000251.1:0-4409 GCA_964642225.1 uncultured Solirubrobacteraceae bacterium
GCGCGGGGCGCTCGCGGCGCAGCAGGCGCCCGCCGAAGATGAGCTGCTCCCCCATGCGCCGCCCGAACGGGTTGACCAGCGTCGGGTCGGTGTCCATCAGCGCGTAGCGCGTGCCCTCGGCGCGGTCGGCCAGTTCGGCGAGGTCCAGCGGCTCGCGCACCGTGGCGACGATCCCCAGCGTGGCCCCCGTGCCCTCCAGGGCGTCGCGGACCAGGCGGGTGGTGCGCTCGTTGCTGTTGCCGAGGAAGATGAGCCCGACGCGGGTGATGCCCAGGTCCTGCAGGCGGCCGGCCACCAGCAGCGGGTAGGCGGCCTCGGCGAAGCTGTCGCGGGCCTTGACCTCGTCCTTGAGCGCCTCGATGTCCTTCTGGCGGTTCTGGATGTCCTTCTGGAGCGAGGAACGCAGCCCCTTCTCGGCCGAGGAGACGAGGTTCTTGTCGCCGATCGCCACGCCCAGGAGCACGCCGACCGTGATGGCCACGAGGACGGCGACGATGGAGAGGGCGTGGTAGCGGAAGTCGAGCACGGACGCGGGAATCTATGGGTCGAGGCCGATGAGGAGCTGCAGCTTCAGCCACAGGAGGTCGGCGACCTCCTTGAGGCCGGGCGTGACGAGGATGATCCCGGCGAGGGCGATCAGGCCCACGATGGCCACCAGCAGCACGGGGGCGAACCCGGGCCGCGGCCGGTACAGACGGCTCACGCCCTTGGCGTCGACGAGGATCTCCCCCAGCCGCAGGCGGGTCAGGAACGTCGACGACATGCCCCGCCGGTTCTTGTCCAGGAACTCCACGAGGTTGAACTGCGAGCCGACCGAGACGATGAGCTCGGCGCCCTTCTCGGCCGCGATGATCATCGCGATGTCCTGGCTGGTGCCCGGCGCGGCCACCACCTTGTAGGGCACCCCCAGCTCCTCCAGCAGCTCGCGCCCCGGCGCCCGCCCGTCGGTGTAGGCGTGGACGACGAGCTCGGCGCCGCACTGCAGGGTCTCCTCGGAGGCGGAGTCCATGTCGCCCACGATCATGCTCGGCTTGAAGCCGGCCTCCCGGATGGCGTTGGCGCCGCCGTCGACGCCCACCAGCACCGGCCGGACGTCGCGGATGTAGGCCCGCAGCGCCTGCAGGTCGCTCTCGTGGTGGACGCCGCGCACGACGATCAGCGCGTGGCGGTCGCGGAAGTCGGTGTCGAAGCGCGGCAGGTCGATGCGGCCGGAGAGCAGCTCGCGCTCCTCCAGCATGTGCTCGACGGTGTTGCGGGCGAACGACTCCAGCGCCTCGCCGATCTCGGCCCGGCGCTGGTCGGTCTCGCCGCGGACCGCCTCGGGCGACTGCAGGAGCCCCTTGGCGATGCACACGCCGTCGCGATGGATCTCCCCGCCGTGGATCTCGACGGGCTGGCCGTCCTTGAGGAGGGTGAACAGCGCGTCGTCGGGGAGGTCGACGAGCGTCACGCCTGCCTGGGTCAGCAGGAGCGGCCCCATGTTGGGGTACCGCCCGGTGGACGACGGACGGCAGTTGAGGACGGCGGCGACCCCAGCGGCGACGAGATCCTCGCCCGAGACGCGGTCCAGGTCCCGGTGGTCGATGACGACCACTTCTCCGGGCAGCAGCTTCTTGGACACCAGCTTCGTCTTGCGCCCCAGCCGCACGGGACCCCCGACCACCGCCGGCGCGGAGGGTGCGGATTCGGTCCGGCGACGGGCAACGGGCATCGGGCCGGAGTGTACGGGCGGTCCGGGGCCGGGCAAGACGCGGCAGCGACCGCCCGGCCGGCCCGGAGCGACCCGCGGCCCGGGTCAGGCGGCCCGCAGCAGCTCGCTGGCGTGCTCGCGGGCAGCCGCATCGTCCTGCGGGGCGCCGAGCATCCGGACCAGCTCGCCGACGACGTCGCTCTCGGCCAGCGACCGTACGGTGGTGCGGGCGGGCTCGACGGACACGTCCTTCTCGATGGAGAAGTGGTGGCCGGCCAGCGCGGCGATCTGCGGCAGGTGGGTGATGCAGACGACCTGGCGCCCGGCGGCCAGGTCGCGCAGTGCCTCGCCGACGGCGCGGGCCGTCTGCCCGCCCACGCCGGCGTCCTCCTCGTCGAACACGAGCGTCGCGGCCGAGCCGTCGTTGGCGGCGCCCATCAGCGCGAGCATCACCCGCGACAGCTCGCCGCCGGAGGCGACGTCGCGCAGCGGCGCCTCCGGGACGCCCGGGTTGGGCGCCAGCAGGAACTCCGCCACATCGGTGCCCGTGGGCCCGGGGTCGCGCTCGTGCAGGGCGATGGTGAAGCTCGCCGACTCCATGGCCAGCGCGTCCAGCCGGGTGCCCACCGCCTCGGCCAGCGCGGGCGCCTGCGCCACGCGCCGCTCGTGCAGGGTCGCGGCCAGGCGCTCACGCTCTGCGACGGCCTCGCCGTGGTCGGCCCGGGCAGCGTCCTGGGCGTCCTGGGCGCCGTCGAGCTCCTCGCGTCGCGCGCGGCAGTGCTCGGCGTGGGCCAGCACGGAGGCGATGGTGCCGCCGTGCTTGCGCTGCAGGCGGTCCAGGACCGCGAGCCGCTCCTCCGTCTCCTGGAGCGATCCGGCACCGTCGCCGGCGTCCAGCCCCTCGGCGTAGCGGCGCAGCTCCCCGGCCACGTCGGTGGCCTCGACCGTCAGCGCCCGCACGCGGACCGCGAGCGCATCGAGCTCGGCGTCGAACCCGGCCGCGCCGTCCAGCGCCTGCTCCGCGGCACCGAGCAGCGCCGCGGCGCCGTTGTCGCCGTCCTCGGGAGCCAGGGCCTGGGCGGCCCCGTATCCCGCGGTCCGCAGGGTCTCCAGGTGGCGCAGCCGGTCGCGGCGCGCCAGCAGCTGTTCCCCCTCGGCTTCGTCCGGGGCGGCGTCCTCGATCTCCTGCAGCTCGAAGGCGATGAGGTCCAGCTCACGCTCGCGGGCGCCGGCGCGGTCGGCGAGCTCCTCGAGCGCCCGCTCGGCGGCGAGCACGCGGGCGTGGGCCGCGGCGCAGCGCTCGCGCTCCTGAAGGTGCCCGGGGCCGCACCAGGCGTCCAGCAGTTCCAGCTGGCTTCCGGCGACGGTGAGACGGCGGTGCTCGTGCTGGCCGTAGAAGGAGAGCAGGGCGCCGCCAAGGTCACGCAGGTCCGCCGCGGTGGCGCTGCGGCCGTTGACGAGCGCGCGGGTGCGGCCCTCGGCGCTGACCCGCCGGGCCAGCACCAGCTCGTCGGCGTCGGGGGGCAGGCGGTCGCCGAGCACGTCGGCCAGCCCGTCCGGCAGCGCGAACACGCCCTCGACGTACGCCTCCGCCGCGCCGGGCCGCACGATCCCGGCCCGGGCCTTGCCCCCGAGCAGGAGGTCCAGCGCATGGGCGAGCACCGTCTTGCCCGCGCCCGTCTCCCCCGTGAGGACGTTCAGCCCGGGGCCCAGGCGCAGTTCGGCGCGCTCGATGAGGAGCAGGTTCTCGACGCGAAGCTCGTGCAGCACACCAGAGGGAATAGCAGCGCGACCCGACGGACCCCGGGAGGCGGGCGGCCGGATGGCACACCCACGTCACCCGTGTGACGAACTAGGCGGAGAGGCGGCCGAACTTGGTGCGCAGCCGACGGTAGAACGTCGATCCGGGCAGGACGGCGAGCGGCACGGCACTGCGCTCGAAGGTCACGGTGAGCGCCCGGCCGGGACCCAGCTCCCACCCCAGCCGCCCGTCCACCGCCACCTCGACGGCCTCCATCGAGCGGTTGTGGACGGTCAGCGTGTCGTCGGGCGACACCACCAGCGCGCGGGCGGTGAGGGAGTGCGGGGCGATGAACGACACGACATACCCCTCCACGCCCCAGGCCAGGACCGGGCCGCCGTTGGCGAGGTTGTACCCCGTGGAGCCGACCGGGGTCGCCACCACGAGGCCATCGGCGCGGACGCTGCCGAGCTCCTCGCCGTCCACGCCGTAGGCCAGCTGCGCCACCCGCGCGCCGGGCCGGCGCTGCAGGGACACGTCGTTGACCGCGACCTGGTGCTCACCGTCGATGGAGAGCTGCAGGGCCGGCAGCGTGACGACCTCGAACGCCCCGGCCAGCGCCGTGCGGAAGCCGTCCTCGACCTCGTCCGGTTCGATCGTGGCGAGGAACCCGACCTCGCCGAAGTTCACGGCGAACACCGGCACCTCGGTGTCGACGTACTCGCGCAGCGCGCGCAGGATCGCGCCGTCGCCGCCGAGCACCACGCACAGGTCCACGTCGGGGCGGCGCGGGGCGTTCAGCTCCAGGCCGGGCCCCGGGGAGAGCCCGTACTTGCTCGTCTCCTCCTCGTCGAGGCGCACGACCGCACCCGTCGCGCGGGCGGCGGCGGCGAGGGCGGCCAGCGCCCCCGCGGTCTGCGCGGGGCGGCGATGGGAGATGACGGTGATAGTCCGTGCCGCGGCTATGATTCCTGCTCC
>CAZXNX010000252.1:0-4391 GCA_964642225.1 uncultured Solirubrobacteraceae bacterium
ACCGATCAGGACCAGGTCACGTTCGGGCAGGTTGGCCACCAGCACCTCGGTGGTGCCCTTCTTGAGCCGGTCGATGACGCGGGTGCGCTGCTCCTGGCTGATGCCACCGTGCAGCGACTCGGCGCGGTAGCCACGGCCGTTGAGGGTCTGGGTGACGCTGTCGACCTCCGCGCGGGTGCGGCAGAAGATGATCGCCGCCGTCGGCTCCTCCTGGTCCAGCACGCGGGTCAGCGCGGCGGGCTTGTGGGCGCGGGCCACGATGTAGGCGCTCTGGCGCACGCGCGGCGCCTCGCCCTCGGGCCGCTCCTCGCGGGCGAGCTTGATGCGGACGGGATCGCGCAGGTGGCGGCGGACCATCTTGTCGATGCGCCCCGGCATGGTGGCGGAGAAGAGGACGGTCTGGCGCTCCTGCGGGGTGCCGGAGAGGATCGACTCGATGTCGTCGGCGAACCCCATGTCCAGCATCTCGTCGGCCTCGTCGAGGACGACGACCTGCAGGCTGTCGAGCTTCAGCGACCCGCGGGCGATGTGGTCCATCGCGCGGCCCGGCGTGGCCACCACGACGTCGACGCCGCGCTGCAGCGCCTTGAGCTGACGGAAGATCGGCTGGCCGCCGTAGACGGGCAGCACGCGGGCCCCGAGCTTGAGGCCGTACTTGTGGATCGCCTCGGAGACCTGCATGGCCAGCTCGCGGGTCGGCGTGAGGATGAGCGCGACCGGGGCGTCGCCCCGGCGGTCGGCGACGACGCGCTGCAGCAACGGCAGGGCGAAGGCCGCGGTCTTGCCCGAGCCGGTCTCGGCCTGGCCGAGCAGGTCGCGCCCCGCCAGCAGCGGCGGGATCGCCTCGCGCTGGATCGGGGTCGGCTCCTCGTAGCCCAGGGTGGTGAGGGCGGCGAGCAGCTCGGGCCGCAGGTCGAGGTCGACGAAGGCGGTCGGCTCCGGCGAGGCGACAGGCGAGGGTTCGGGCACGAGGAAGTCCTTGGTGGCACGGCGGAGGGGCGGCGAAGCGGTTCGCACGCCCGGCGGCCGCTCCTTCACGGTAGCCGAGCCCCTGCTCGCATGCGGTCGCGGGGGCCGCCGCGCGCCATATGCTGACGGGCGCGTGGTCCGCGATCTGCTCCCCCTGGCGCTGCTCTCCGCCATCACCAGCCCGACGGCGATCGCCGCGGTGCTGGTGATCCTCACCCGACCGCGCGCGTTCACCCTCCTCACCGCGTACGTCATCGGCAGCATCGCCGCGTCGATGGCCGTCGGCCTGCTGATCATCAAGCTGCTCGACGCCGCCGGCACCTTCACGCCCAAGGCCAAGACGGCCAACCCGGTGCTGGACATCACCGTCGGCGTGTTCATCCTGCTCAGCACCGCGTACCTGGTGTCGGAGAAGTCGGAGAAGCTGCGACGCAGGGCGGCCGAGAAGCGCGCGGAGCGCAAGGCGCGCAAGGCCGCCGAGGACAAGCCGCCGAGCCGCACCGCCCGGATGCTGAGCCAGGGGTCGGTGAGCGCGGTCGCCGCGCTCGGCGTGGCCATGCACATGCCCGGCCTGCTCTACCTCGTGGCGCTCGCCGACATCTCCCACGAGAACCTGGGCTTCGTGACGGTCGTGCTCGTCCTCCTCGTGTTCAACGTGATCATGCTGCTGCCGATCGAGCTGCCGCTCCTGTCCTACGCCTTCAGGCCCGACTGGACCAGGGCCACGCTCAAGCGCATCGACGACTACGCCCACACCCACGACCGCCAGCTCCTGATCGGGGGCGCGGTCATCGCCGGCGGGTACCTCATCGTCAACGGGCTGATCAACCTCCTGCACCTGTGACCGACCCGTCCAGCCCATAGCCTGTGCCCGTGACCGAGGAACGCTCGCAGCGCAGCCGCGACTGGCAGTCCGGCCTCATCGTCATCGGCGTGATGGCGGCGATCATGTGGATCGTGGAGATCTTCGACCAGATCTCCGGAGACGATCTGGACCAGTACGGGATCCAGCCGCGCGACGCCGACAGCCTGCCCGGCATCGCCGCCGCGCCCTTCCTGCACGCCGGCTTCGACCACCTCATCGGCAACACGATCCCCTTTCTCGTGCTCGGGGCGATCATCGCGCTGGGCGGGGCGACCCGGGTCCTCCTGACCACGGGCATCATCATCCTGGTGGCCGGGCTGGGCACCTGGCTCATCGGCCCGGCGCACACCGTCCACGTCGGCGCCAGCGGCGTGGTGTTCGGCTACGCGGGCTACGTCATCGCCCGCGGCATCTTCAGCCGCAGCCTCCTCGAGCTGGGGATCGGCGCGCTCGTGGTCATCCTCTACAGCAGCACGCTGCTCGGCTCGCTCGTCCCCACGCCGGGCGTGTCGTGGCAGAGCCACCTCTTCGGGGCGATCGGCGGCGTGCTGGCCGCCTGGATCCTGGACCGCCGCCCGCGCGACGACCTGCGGCTCAGCGCAGGATCTCCACCAGCAGCACCCACGCGTTGACGACGGCGCCGACGAGCGCGGCGACGATGCCGGCCAGCACCCAGTAGAGGCCGCCGCCGGCCTCGGCCAGCATGCTGGCCCCCGCCACGGCGAAGGGCAGGGTCGCCAGCCCGGCCACGATCATGTTCGTCGCCGCGCTGCCGCGCGGCGCCTGCGCGTGGCGCTCGGCCTGGGAGAAGAGGATCACGACCGCCGCGGTCACCACCAGCCCGGAGATCAGGAGCTCCAGTCCCAGCGCGGTGGAACTCTGCGGTGCGAGGCCGAACACGGACGCGACCACCACGTTGAGCAGGAGCAGCACGGTGGCCAGCGCACGAGAGGGCACGCCGGCGAGTCCGAGGATCCGTTCGATATTGATGGAGACCGCGACGAAGACGAGGCCGGCCAGCGCCGCGCCGGCGCCCGCGGCTCCCACGAAGAGGTCCGACCACGCCTCGGCGGCGTAGGCGACCTCACCCACGGGTCAGACTCCCGCGGGCTCCGGTTCCGGCCGGGGTTTGGACACCATGCGCCACGTGAGCCAGAACCCTAACGCGAACAACGGCAGGCCCATCGCGGTGCGGGCGACGCCGAGGGCCACCACCTCGCCGGCCAGGTAGAGCGGCAGCTGCACGAGCAGGCGCAGGAGGAAGAGGCCGGCCCACAGCCAGGTGGCGCGCAGATACTGGCGCATGCGGACGGGATCCTCGCGCCAGCGCATCCCCTCGCCCTGCAGCTGGCCGACGGCCAGCCCGATCAGTGGGCGGCGCACGAGCGCGGAGATGATGAACGCCGAGGCGTAGGCGACGTTGGCCAGCAGCCCCGGGAGGAAGAAGTTCTCCGCCTTGCCGCTCTTGGCCGCGATGAAGGCGGCGAAGGCGACGCCGACGAGGCCGCCCAGCGCGTGCCGGGGCGTCTGGCGGCGGATCAGGCGCAGGACGGTGAGGACGAGGGCGATCCCGACGGCCACGCCCGCCGACACGTTGGTGTTCGAGCCGCTGACGGTGTAGGCGATGACGAAGGCCAGCGCCGGCACCGACGTCTCGAGCATGCCGAGCGGGCCGCCGATCGTCGCCATGAGATCGGGCGGCTGCGCGGCGGCGAGCTCTTCGGTCTCCTCGTCGTCGATCAGATCGGGGTACTCCGGCATCTGCACCAGTATCCCGAACGCGGAGCCCCGGGCACCCGGTCACTCCTGCGGGCTGGTGTCCTCGGTCTCGTACCGGGTCGTGAAGGGCTGGCGCACGACACGGCCGTCCGGGTAGCGGACGGTGCGCGTGACGGTGATCTGGAAATCCCCGCCGGGGACGGGCGTCTGCGGGCCCGCGGTGGCCGTCACCCTGCGCCCGCCGTTGTTGCCGTACAGCGTGACCGTCACGCCCTCGTCGTCATAGGCGGTGCGCACGAGCACCGGGGCGCCGGTGTCGTTGGTCCACTTCAGGTCGATGTCGGGGTAGTTGAGCGTCCCCTCGCGGCCGGGCGGGTAGCGGTCGATGTACAGGCTGTGCGGCTGATGGGTGTCGAGCTGCAACCCGGCGAAGTAGGCGGCGTTGTACATCGTGGTGGAGAACTGCGAGACGCCGCCGCCGATCGACGGCTCGATCTTGTTGTTGGCGATGAAGGGCGCGGCGACGTACCCCTTCTCCTTCGTGCGCTCCCCCGCCAGCGCGTTGAGGGAGAACTGCTCCCCCGGCGCGATCAGGGTGCCATCCAGGTCGCGGGCCATCTGGCGGATGTTCGTCACCCGCGGCTGGCCGGCGATGTAGGGCGTGGTGAACGTGCCGATCTCCGCGTTGACCTTCTTCGCCGCGGCGGTGGTGACCTGCGGCTGCGTGGTGGTGACCGGGACGGTGACGGTGTGGTCGCCCTCCCGGACGGCGCGGCGCACGGCGGCGGCGTGCCGGGTCTGGGCCACGGCGCGGCCGGTGCGCGCGTCGCCGACCACC
>CAZXNX010000253.1:0-4356 GCA_964642225.1 uncultured Solirubrobacteraceae bacterium
GCCTGGACGACCCGGCCGTCGCCGCGGTCACCGAGGCGCTGCGCACCATCGAGGCGGCCCTGCGGGCCCGCGCAGCCGCCGTCAGCGGCCTGCGCTGACCCAGCAGCCCGGGCCCGGGCGCCGGCCGCTAGGCCAATGCGGCGATGAGCGCCGAGAGCTCGGCTTCCACGTCGCCGTCGAGCTTCACGGTGGCGCGATCGTCCCACGGCGTGGCGCCCTGGGTGACGATCGCGATGGCGCCCCCGCACTGGCGGGTGATGGAGGGCAGCTGGGCGATCGGGTGGACCTCCAGCGAGGTGCCGATGCACAGCAGCACGTCGGCGCCGGCGGCCAGGGCGTAGGCCTGCTCCAGGGCCTCCTCCGGGAGGTATTCGCCGAAGAGGACGACATCGGGCTTCAGCGGCTGGGCGCAGTCGCACCGGGGGACGCCCTCGGCGTCGGCCGCCAGGCGGGCGCGGACCTCGGCCACCGGGTAGGTGGCGCCGCAGGTCAGGCAGGAGGAGTGCTCGATGGTGCCGTGGACCTCCACCAGCTCCCGCGTGCCCGCCTTGCGGTGGAGCATGTCGATGTTCTGGGTGATCACCGCGTCGAGCCGCCCGGCGCGCTCCAGGGCCACCAGGGCGCGGTGGGCGCCGTTGGGCTCCTTGCTCCCCAGGGTCGCGAAGCGATCGCCGTAGAAGTGCCAGAACCGCGCGGGGTCCCGGCGCCACGCGTCGATGTGGGCGACCTCCATCGGGTCGACGTTCTCCCACAGCCCGGTCCCGGGCGTGCGGAAGTCCGGGATCCCCGAGGGCACGGAGATCCCGGCGCCCGTGAGGGCGACCACCGAGCCGGCGGCGCGGATGAGCTCCGCGAGCGCCACGACGCGGCTGTGGGCGGTCGCCGCCTCCACTGCTAGCGGCCCTTCCACTGCGGCTTGCGCTTGCCGAGGAAGGCGCTGATGCCCTCGGTGCCGTCCTCGCTGCCGAACGCGGCGGCGAAGCCGGCCTTCTCGGCCTCGATGCCCTCGTCCAGGTCGCCCGCGCCCGAGACGCGCTTGATCTGCTCGACGGCGATCGGGGCCTGCTCGGCGAGCTTGCGGGCCCAGGCCAGCGCCGTGTCGAGCAGCTCGTGGTCGACGACGGTGCGGTTGACGAGGCCGAAGTCGTAGGCCTCCTCCGCGCCGATGGCATCGCCGACGAGGTTCATCTCCAGGGCCTTGTTGGTGCCGACCAGGCGGGGCAGCCGCTGGGTGCCGCCGAAGCCGGGGATGATCCCCAGCTTGATCTCGGGCTGGCCGAAGATCGCCGAGCGGGCGGCGATGCGCACGTCGCAGGCCATCGCCAGCTCGCAGCCGCCGCCGAAGGCCAGGCCGTTGACCGCCGCGATGGTCGCCACGTTGGCCTGGCCGAGATCGCGGAACAGCGCGTGGGCGCCGTCCAGCAGCTCGCGGCCGCCCTCGGCGTCCATCTGGGTGAAGGCCTTGATGTCGGCCCCGGCGCAGAACAGCAGCGGGTTCGACGAGGCGATAACGAGCGCACGGATGCCCGAGGACTTCACGTGCTCCCACACCTTGCCCAGGTCGGCGATCACGGCCGGGGAGATCGAGTTCATCATCCCGTTGGCCAGCCAGGCGATGGCCACGTCGCCGCGGGTCTCCAGCTTGACGACCTCGGCGGGCTGCTCGGCGTCCTCGGCGGGGTAGGGGTAGAAGCCCTGGCCGGTCTTCTGGCCCAGGCGCCCCTGCGCCACGAGGCGGCGCAGGATCCGCGGCGGCGCGAACCGCTCGCCGTGCTCCTCCTGGGCCTTCTCGAGCTGCTCGAGGATCACGTCCAGGCCGGCGATGTCGGCGCCCATGAAGGGCGGGAAGATGCCGCGCCGGGGGTCCAGGCCGGCGCCCGTCATCATGCCGACGTCGATGTCGCGGTGGGTGGCGACGCCCTCCTCCAGGACGAGGCAGGCCTCGACGATCGACTTGAGCTTCAGGAGGTTGGAGAGCTCCTCGCCGTCGGCCTCGCCGTCGCCCTCCAGGTTGGGCACGCCGTCGGTGTAGAAGCCGGCGCCGCCGCTCTTGGCGCCGAGCTTGCCGTCGGCCACGAGCTGCTGCATGCCCTTGGAGACGTAGAAGCGGTCGCCGTACATCTCCTTGAGGTACTCGGCCACGTGCAGGACGGTGTCGAGACCGAGGAGGTCGATGAGGAAGAAGGGCGGCATCGGCGTGACGTTCTGGGCGCCGACGGCCTCGTCGATGGACTTGATCGACAGGCCGCGCTCCTCCTGGGCCCGGAAGATCTCCGAGATGCCCGCGTTGAGGATGCGGTTGACCACGAAGCCGGGGACGTCGGCGCTGGTGATCGGCTGCTTCTTGATCGCCTGGGCGAAGTTGACGGCCGCCTGCGTGGTCTCCGGGGAGGTGTCGTCGCCCTCGATGACCTCGATCAGCGGCATGACCGACGCGGGGTAGAAGTAGTGGAAGCCCACGACCTGGTCGGGCCGCAGCGTCGCGTCGCCGATCTCGGTGACCGACAGCGAGGAGGTGTTGGAGGCGAGGATCGCGTGTCCGGGGGTGACGGCGTCCAGCTCGGCGAAGACCGCCTGCTTGATCGCCATGACCTCCGGGACGGCTTCGATGACGAAGTCGACGTCGCCGAAGCCCGCGTAGGACGTCGTGCCCTCGATGCGCCCGACGATCTCCTCGACCTGGGCCGCGCCCTGCTCCTCGGTCAGCTTGCCCTTGGACACCATCTTGGCCACCTGGCCCTGGGTGACGTTGCGGGCCTCGGTCAGACCGTGGTCCACGAGCTCCTGGCGGATGTCCTTGAGGACGACGGGGAAGCCGGCGGCGGCGATCGACTGCGCGATCTGGCCGCCCATGGTGCCGGCGCCGACGACGGCAGCCTTGAAGACGAACATGGGGTGGGACTCCTGGGTGAGAGGGGAGCCGGGCGCCCGCGGGCACTCCGGCACGACGGCAACGGGGGCCAAGGGTACCGGCCGCGCCCTTCCGCGGTCCCCTCGTGACGGGCCGTCAGACGGTGGTGGCGCTCGTCACCTCGTGGCCCAGCCGGTCCAGCGTGCGGCGCAGCGAGGCCGTCTGGGCGCCGCGGACGAAGAGGACGTCGACCAGGGCGGTGAACACGCCGCGCTTGCGGATCTCGTACTCCAGCTCGAGGGTGACCAGGACCCCCTCCCCCTTCGGGGCGAAGCCGATGCGCTGGATGCCGCGGATCTCGGGGTCCTCCACGGCGGATTCCTGGCCGCGGCGGGCCTCGTAGGCGATCGAGCGCTCCTGGACCCGGCCGCGGCCCCCGCGATGGCTCTCCCACACCACCGTCCCGCCGGGCCGGGGCCAGTCGCCCTCGACGCTGCGCACCTCCTGCAGCCCGTCGACGAACGACGGCCAGCGGGAGGTGTCGTACCAGACCGCCTCGGCGTCGCTGGCCAGGGCGGGAAGCTCGATGGTGGCGCGGACGGTCCTCACGCCGGGGACCGCAGGACCTGGTCCCGGATGCGCTCGATGCCGTCGGAGACCGCGTCGAGCCGGGGTGCGACCTCCCCCGCCAGGCGGGTGCGTTCGGCGGCGCCCTCGTCGGTCAGCCGGTAGAAGCGGCGGGAGCGGCGCTCCGGGTGCTCCCACTCCCCCGCGATCAGCCCGCGCTCCTCCAGCGAGCGCAGCAGCGGGTACATCGTGTTGGGGTTGACCGTCAGGACGCCGCCGGAGACGTCCAGGACGCGCTCCATGAGCCGGTTGCCGTACGACGGCTCCTCCCGCAGGAAGTGCAGCACCAGCAGCGGCAGCAGGCCGCCGCGGCGCAGATCGCCGACGAGCGGGTCCTGGGCCCCGCCGCGGGTGTTCGCCCCCGCGGCGTCGCGCGCGGCCTGGAGCGGCGCGGCCCGGGCGACGGCGTCACTGGTGGTCCGGTCGGGCACGGCTCAAGTATGCCTGCAACGACGGAGGCCGCCCCGTGCGGGGCGGCCTCCGGTACGACGGGTGCGGCGGCGCGGCGCGCGGGCTAGACGGAAGCCGGCTCCTCCACACGACGCGGGAGCAGGGTCTCGCGGGCGATGACGAGGCGCTGGATCTGCGCGGTGCCTTCGTACAGCTGCATGATCTTGGCGTCACGCATGAACTTCTCGACCTTGTACTCCTTGATGAAGCCGTAGCCGCCGAACACCTGCACGGCGTCGGTGGTGACCTCCATCGCGGTGTCCGCGGCGTAGCGCTTGGCGTGCGAGGACTCGATCGTGTTGCGACGACCCTGATCGAGCAGCACGGCCGAGTTCCAGGTGGCCAGGCGCGCCAGGTGCACCTTGGTCGCCATGTCGGCGATCATGAACTGGATCGCCTGGTGCATCGCGATCGGCACGCCGAACTGC
>CAZXNX010000254.1:0-4350 GCA_964642225.1 uncultured Solirubrobacteraceae bacterium
GCCGGCGAGGGCCAGGCTGCCGAGCGCGGCCGCGCACACGGCGACGAGCACACGGATGGGGCGGCACGGAGGCATCGGCGGCAGTGTAGGGACGAGCCGCCACAACGCACGACGCCCGGGCGCAGGGCCCGGGCGTCGTGGTCCGGCAGAGGACTGCGATGTCGCTAGGCGGTCCTTTGCACGAGCATTGCCATGCCCATGCCACCGGCGACGCACATCGACTCGATGCCGTACTCGCCGTCGAGCGTGTCCAGGTCGTTCAGCAGCGTCGTCATGATGCGCGCGCCGGTCATCCCGAAGGGATGGCCCAGCGCGATCGCGCCGCCGAACGGGTTGAGCTTCTCGGCGGGGATGTTCAGCTCATCCATGCAGGGGACGATCTGCGCGGCGAACGCCTCGTTGATCTCCACCACGTCGATGTCGTCCATCGTCATGCCGACCTGCTTGAGCAGGAGCTGGATCGCCGGGATCGGCCCGACGCCCATGTACTCGGGGTCGATGGCCGCGACGGTCGAGGCGATGATGCGGGCGCGGGGCTTGAGGCCGTCGCGCTGCGCCTTCTCCTCGGAGACGACGAGCACCGCGGCGGCGCCGTCGTTCAGCGGGCAGGCGTTGCCCGCCGTGACCGTGCCATCCGCCTTGAACACCGGGTTCAGGGAGGCGAGCTTCTCCAGCGTCGTGCCGGCCCGCGGGCCGTCGTCCTGGGTGACGACCGTGCCGTCCGGCGTGGTGACGCTGACGATCTCCGTGTCGAAGTGCCCGTTGTCGCGGGCCTCGACGGCGCGCTTCTGGGAGATCTCCGCCCACTCGTCCTGCGACTCGCGCGAGACGTTGTAGCGCTCGGCGACGTTCTCCGCCGTGAGCCCCATCGGGATGTAGACGTTGGTGATCGACCCTTCCGACCCGTCGAGCGCCTTGTTGAACTCGAACGGCCCGCCCTCCGTGCTGCGCGAGATGGCCTCGACGCCGCCGGCGATGTAGGTGTCGCCCTCCCCCGCCTTGATGGCGTGGAACGCGTTGCGGATGGTCTGCAGCGACGAGGCGCAGAACCGGTTGACCGTCACGCCGGGGACCGACTCGGGCAGGCCCGAGAGCAGCGCGGCGTTGCGCGCGACGTTGAACCCGGCTTCGCCGGTGCCCGCCGCGTTGCCGTACATGACGTCGACGACGGTCGAGAAGTCGACCTCCGGGTTGCGCTCCTGCAGCGCGACGAGCGGAATGGCGGCGAGGTCGTCGGCACGGACGTCCTTGAGTGACCCCTTGACCGCGCGCCCGATCGGCGTGCGGACGGCGTCCACGATGACTGCTTCTGACATGAGGGAAATGCTCCTGTGCACTTGATGGTCCCCGGCGGTCTCACTCCACGGGGCGGGTTCCTCGGCGGATGCACTCCGGGAGGTCTCCAAATCGTACTGAACCGCGTTCCAACGGCGCGACCGGCGCGGGGGCGGGCTACCCTTTCAGGGGTGTTCGCCCGAATCTGCCTGACCCTCCTGTGCGCCACCGTCCTGCTGCCGGCCGTCGCCGACGCCAAGACGGTCAAGGGCTGCAAGATCAAGCCGCGCACCCAGTGCTCGGGCAAGAAGCTCGACGGGGCGAAGCTCAACAACTCGAGCCTCTCCAACGCGAACTTCTACCGGGCGCACCTCAACCACGTGCAGCTGCGCAGCTCCAACCTCGCGGGCGCGAACTTCAACAAGGCCGAGCTGTACATGGCCGACCTGCGCGGATCGAACTTCGAGAAGACCGACCTGGCCTACGCGAACCTGACGTACATCGCGGCCTCCAACACCCGCTTTCGCTACAGCCGCCTGCTGAAGGCCGACCTCTACAAGGCGGACCTCTACAAGGCCGATCTGCGGGACACCGACATGCGGTACGCCAAGCTCGGGAACGCGAACCTCAACGGCGCCGACCTCGAGAACGCGAACCTGCAGAAGGCCGACCTGTGCGGGGCCAACCTCACCAACGCGAACTTCAGCAACGCGGACCTGACGGGCGCCAAGTGCGCCCCCGCGGACTGACCGTCACACCCCGCCCACATTCCGGCGCGTCGACCGCACCTTTTTGGCGAACGGCGTGTTTTGAGAAACGTCCGCGCAGGCAGGGGCCGCGCGGATCCCGGCAGGGGTGCTGGGAGGACAACGCCCACATCGGCCGGCAGCGACCTACGCGCCACCGATGTGGGCGCTCCCCTGCCTACAGCCCGAGGCCGCGGACGCCCAGCTCGTCGAAGCCGATGTGGTGGGCCAACTCGTGACGGACCGTGATGGTGACCTGCTCGCGCAGCAGCTCCGGGTCGTGCCCGAAGTCGCGCCGCAGCGTGTCGCGGTAGATGACGATGCGATCGGGGACGTCGTCCCGGGTGGCGCCGTCCCCGTGGTAGAGGCCGTAGGCCCCCCGCCGGCGGCCGCCGTCGGAGATGACGACCGCCACGTTGTGGTTCTCGACCACGTTGCGCAGCAGGTCGGGCAGGCCGTCGAGCGCCTCGCGCACCAGCTCCTCGAAGTCCTCGTCGTCAAGCGGGTCGAGCTCCATGAAGGCGTTCTCCTCCGGCTCGACCGTCAGCCCGTCCCGGGCCAGGCGCTCGGAGCGCAGGACGAGCCGCTCGAAGTCGGCGTCGTCCTCGGGCGAGGTGTAGGTGGCCATCCGGCCGCCGATCGCCGCCATGATCGCGCCGAGGACGAAGATCGCCACGACGGCGATGGCCAGCCCCTCCAGCATGCGCAGCGGCAGGCTGTCGCTGAGGCCGCCCTGCGCGAACACGATCACCAGCAGCCCGAGGCTGAAGGCGACCGCGGCGGCGAAGACGGTGCGCTGCATCCTGGCCATCGCCTCCTCGTCAGTCCTGTCCCATGGCGCGGGCGATGACGACGCGCTGGATCTCGTTGGTGCCCTCGTAGATCTGGGTGATCTTGGCGTCGCGCATCATGCGCTCCACCGGGTACTCGTTGACGTACCCGTAGCCGCCCAGGACCTGGATCGCCTCGACCGTCACCTTCATCGCGTTGTCGGAGGCGAACAGCTTGGCCATCGAGGTCCACTTGTTCAGGTCGGCCGGGCGCGTCTCCTTGTCGGCCATCGTGCACGCCTTGTAGAGCAGCTCGCGCGCGGCGGCGGTGCCCGTCTCCATGTCGGCGAGCTTGAACTGGATGCCCTGGAGCTGGTTGATCGGCTTGCCGAAGGCGATGCGCTCCTTGGCGTACGCGTTGGCGAAGTCGGTGGCGCCCTGCGCGATGCCGACGGCCTGTGCGGCGGCGCCCAGGCGGGTGCGCTCCAGGGTGGCCAGCGCGACGCTCAGGCCCTTGCCCTCCTTGCCCAGCAGGTTCTCGGCCGGGACGCGCACGTCCTCGAAGACCGGGGAGCCGGTCGGCGAGCCCTTGATGCCGAGCTTGTGCTCCAGGTTGGCGATCGAGAACCCGGGCCGGTCGGCCTCGACGATGAACGCGCTGGAGCGCTTGGCCTCGCGGTCGGTGATCGCGAACACGATGTAGAAGTCGGCGATCGACGCGTTGGTGATCCAGTTCTTGGACCCGTTGATGACCCACTCGTCGCCGTCCTTCACGGCGGTGGTGCGCATCGCGGCCGGGTCCGAGCCCGCGTCGGGCTCACTCAGCGCGAAGGCCGGCGACCACTCGCCGGTGGCGCACTTCGGCAGGAAGCGCTGCTTCTGCTCGTCCGTGCCGAACAGGGTGATCGGCAGGCTGCCCAGCTCCTGGACCATCAGCATCAGGGCCGACGACGCGCACACCTTGGCGATCTCCTCGACCGCCATCTGCAGCATCAGCGTGCCGGTGCCGGTGCCGCCGTGCTCCTCCGCGAAGGGCAGCCCGAGGATGTCCTGCTCCGACAGGAGCTTGCGGATGTCCCACGGATACTCCGACGTGCGATCGATGTCCCCGGCGCGCGGAGCGATCTGCTCCTGGGCCAACTGGCGGATCATGTCGCGGAAGTCCAGGTACTCCTGGGGGATCTCGTACAGGTCGGTTGCGGTCGTCGTCATCGACAGATCGTACCCCCGGGTAGCGTTGGCCCACCGTGTCCGCCATCGCCGACGTCACCGAGCCGGATCGCCACGAGGCCGTGACGCTGCTCGTGCGGTCGGGATTCGGGGCCGCCGTGGAACGGCTCGTCGGCTTTCCGGCCGCGTCGCCCGCGGGCACGCTGCTGGGCCTGTGGCACGACGAGGAGCTGGCCGCGGTCGTCGGGACGGTCGCCTTCGGCGCCACCGGCTGGATCGGGGCGCTCGCCGTGGCGCCCGAGCACCGCCGCCGCGGGCTGGGCCGCGCGTTGTGCGAGGCGGCGGTGGCCTGGCTGCACGAGCGCGGCGCCGCGTCGATCCTCCTGTAC
>CAZXNX010000255.1:0-4307 GCA_964642225.1 uncultured Solirubrobacteraceae bacterium
CAGACGATCCTCGTCTTCGACCTCGGCGGCGGCACGTTCGACGTGTCCGTCCTGGAGATCGGCGACGGCGTGTTCGAGGTCAAGTCGACCGCGGGTGACAACCACCTCGGCGGCGACAACTTCGACAAGGCGATCGTCGACTGGTTGGCCGGCGAGTTCAAGAAGAGCCAGGGCATCGACCTGACCCAGGACCCGATGGCGCTGCAGCGGCTCTACGAGGCGGCCGAGAAGGCCAAGATCGAGCTGAGCTCGGCGCAGGAGACGCAGATCAACCTGCCCTTCATCACCGCCGACGCCTCGGGGCCCAAGCACCTCGACATGCGCGTCACGCGGGCCAAGCTCGCCGAGCTGACCGCCGCGCTGCTGGACCGCGTCGTCGCCCCGGTGCGCCAGGCGCTCGACGACGCCAAGGACAAGGGCGCGTCGGACATCGACCACGTCGTCCTCGTCGGCGGCATGACCCGCATGCCCGCCGTGCAGGAGAAGGTCAAGGAGCTCACCGGCAAGGACCCGCACCGCGGTGTCAACCCGGACGAGGTCGTGGCCGTCGGCGCCGCCATCCAGGCCGGCGTGCTGGCCGGCGACGTCAAGGACGTGCTGCTGCTCGACGTGACCCCGCTGACGCTGGGCATCGAGACCAAGGGCGGCGTCATGACGCGCCTCATCGAGCGCAACACCACGATCCCGACCCGCAAGTCGGAGGTCTTCTCCACGGCCGAGGACAACCAGCCGTCGGTGGAGATCCACGTCCTGCAGGGCGAGCGCGAGATGGCCTCCGGCAACAAGTCGCTGGGCAAGTTCCAGCTCACCGGCATCCCGCCGGCGCCGCGCGGCATCCCGCAGATCGAGGTCGCCTTCGACATCGACGCCAACGGCATCCTCAACGTGTCCGCCAAGGACCTGGGCACGGGCAAGGAGCAGAAGATCGAGATCAAGTCCGGCTCCGGCCTCTCGGACGAGGAGATCAAGCAGATGGTCTCCGACGCCGAGTCGCACGCCGACGACGACAAGAAGGCGCGCGAGCTGGCCGAGGCCCGCAACAACGCCGAGAACGCCGCCTACCAGGCCGAGCGCCAGCTCAAGGACCTGGGCGACGGCGTCGACGAGGCCAGCCGCACGGACATCGAGGGCAAGATCAAGGACGTCCGCGATGCCCTGGGCAACGAGGACCCGGCCGTGATCAACGCGGCCGCCGAGGCCCTGCAGACGGCCTTCCACGCCGTCTCGGAGAAGATGTACGAGAAGGCCCAGGCCGAGCAGGCCGCGGCCGGCGCGTCCGACAACGGCGCCGCGTCCGAGTCCGGCGCCGACGAGGAGGACGTCGTCGACGCCGAGGTCGTGGACGAGGGCAAGTGATGAGTCACGAGCAGCACGGCGGAGCGGCGGGCGAGGAGCCCGCCGCCCCCGGCGTGCCCACGGACGAGGAGCCCGCCTTCGTGGTCCCCGGCGAGGGGGCCGAGGTCCTCGACGCCGAGGTCGCCCTGGCCGCCGACGCCGAGACCGAGGCCGCCGAGGCCGAGGTGGAGGCCGAGCCGGACTGGCGCGACCGCTACCTGCGGGAGGCCGCCGAGCTGGACAACGTGCGCAAGCGCGCGCGCCGCGACGCGGCCCTGTCGCAGACCCGCGGCATCGCCAAGCTCGCCCGCGAGCTGCTGCCCGCCCTGGACAACCTCGACCGCGCCATCGCGGCGGCCGAGGCGCAGGAGTCCGACGAGGAGCACCACCTGACCAAGGGCATCCGGCTCGTGCAGTCCGAGCTGGTGGGCGCGCTGGGGAAGGTCGGCATCGAGCCGTTCAACCCGGTGGGCGAGGTCTTCGACCCGCATCGCCACGAGGCGATCGCCCAGGCGCCCGTCGCGGGCGCCGTGAGCGGCACCATCACCGAGGTCTACCAACTGGGCTACCGGCTTGGCGAGGACGTGCTGCGTCCCGCCAAGGTCGTCGTGGCCGCGTAGGGAGGGTCGATGGCGAGCCCCGATCTCTACGACATCCTCGGCGTCGACAAGAAGGTCTCCGCCGAGGATCTCAAGAAGGCCTACCGCAAGCTGGCCCGCCAGTACCACCCCGACCGCAACCCCGGGGACGAGGCCGCCGAGAAGCGCTTCAAGGAGATCTCGGCCGCCTACGACATCCTGGGCGACCCCGAGAAGCGCAAGGAGTACGACAACAAGGGCGCCAGCGCCTTCTTCGGCGGCGGCGGCGCCGAGGGCGGCGGGTTCGGCGGGGCCGGCGGCTTCGACGCCTCCACCATCTTCGAGATGTTCTCCGACCGCTTCGGCGGCGGCGGCGGCGGCGCGGGCACGTCCGGGCCGCCCCGGCCCCGCCAGGAGCGCGGCCGCGACCTCGAGGCCGAGACGACGATCTCCTTCGACCAGGCCATCCACGGCGCCCAGATCTCGATGTCCGTGCCCACCACCGCGACGTGCACCACCTGTCGCGGCACCGGCGCGCGTCCCGGCACCGCGCCGAAGGTGTGCCCGCGCTGCCAGGGCCGCGGCATCGAGTCCGAGGGCCAGGGGCTGTTCTCCATCTCCCAGCCGTGCGCCCGCTGTCACGGCGCCGGCACCGTGATCGAGGACCCGTGCCCGACCTGCCAGGGCACCGGCGCGATCCGCACGGTCAAGACCTACAAGGTCAACATCCCCGCCGGCGTCAAGGACGGCAGTCGCGTGCGGCTCGCCGGAAAGGGCGAGGCGGGCCGCAACGGCGGCCCCGCCGGCGACCTCTACGTGATCACCCGCGTGACCCCGTCGTCGGTGTTCACCCGCAAGGGCGACAACGTCGAGGTCGAGGTGCCGCTCACGATCCCCGAGGCCATCCGCGGCGCCGACGTCGAGGTCCCGACCTTCGACGGCAGCAAGACGCTGCGCGTCGCCCCCGGCACCCGCCACGGCACCGTGCAGCGGATCCGCGGCGCCGGGCCGCCCAAGCTGGGCGGCGGGAAGTCCGCGCCCCACGGCGACATCCACTACCGCTTCGTCATCGACGTGCCCAAGGAGCTCACGCCCGAGCAGTCCGACGCGGTCGACAAGCTGTCCGACGTGATGAACGGCGATCCCCGGGCCAGCCTGCTGGCCAAGGCCAAGGCGCGGTCCTGATGTCCCGGCGTCCGCGCGCATCCATCACCGTCTCCCGCGACCGCGGGGTGTTCATGATCTCCGTGGCCGCCGAGCTGGCCGAGATGCACCCGCAGACGCTGCGCATGTACGAGGCCCGCGGGCTGATCGAGCCCAAGCGCTCGGCCAAGGGCACGCGCCTGTACTCCCAGGACGACGTCGAGCAGCTGCGCCGCATCCAGGAGATGACGACGGAGCTGGGGCTCAACCTCGCGGGCGTCGAGCGCGTGCTGCGCCTGGAGCAGGAGCTCAACCAGGCCCAGGCCGAGCTGGACGCGATGCGCTCCCGGGCGGAGGAGATCCGCCAGGAGATGGAGCACGAGATCGAGCGCGTGCGCCGCGCCCAGCGCGCCGAGTTGGTCGTCTACCAGCGCGGCGGCGGGCTCGTGCCGACCAAGCGCACCCCCAAGTCCTAGCCGCGCCGTGGCCACCCCGACCGTCTCCCCGCCGCTCTCCGTGGGCTCGCTGCTGCAGCGCACGCTGGACCTCGTCGGGCGTCATCTGACGGTGCTCCTGTGGTGCGTCGTCCTCGTCGTCACCCCGCTGGTCCTGGTCGGCGGCGTGCTGGCGGTGGCGGTCGGCTCCGGCGGGCTGCGCACCTACAACCTCGGCTCCACCCTGATGGCCCTGCTCGCCGCGTTCGGCGGGCTGGTCGGCGTGGCGGCGTGCATGTTCGTCGCGCTCCAGGACCGCGCCGGCCTGCCGGTCACCGTCCCGGACGCGCTGCGCTACGGCGTGCGCTGGTACCCCCGGGTCCTGGGAGTCACCCTGATCGCCGCCATCGCCGTGTTCGCCGGCATCATCGCCTGCATCGTCCCCGGGATCTTCCTCGCGGTCCGCTTCGCGCTGGCCGTGCCCTCGCTGCTGGTGGAGGGCAAGCCGGTGGCGGAGTCGCTGCGCCGTTCGTGGGCCCTCGTCGAGCGGCGCTGGTGGGGGACGTTCGGCCTGCTGCTGGCGGGGTACCTGCTGCCTGCCGTGATCGCCTTCGTGCTGCAGCCGATCATCCTGGCGCTGTTCGGCCTGGCCGTCGAGCCGCAGAGTCCCGGCGCCCTCATCGGCCTGGGCGTCGCCCAGATCCTGGGGGCGTGCGTGACGATGCCCTTCACCGCCATCTTCCTCGTCCTGCTCTTCACCGACATGGTGGCCACGCAGCCCGCCGTCGTGCCGGCCGGCGGCTGGCCGCCCCCGCCC
>CAZXNX010000256.1:0-4293 GCA_964642225.1 uncultured Solirubrobacteraceae bacterium
CGCCCGCTCACCGCCGCCGGGCTGGCCTGCGTGGCCCTGGTCATCGGCGTCGGCGCCGGCGTCGTGATCAGCACCTCGGGCTCCGGTCCCGCAGGCGCGACGACCGTCATCGCCAAGGTGTCGTTCCCCAACGGCGCGGGCCAGCTGATCGACCAGGGCCGGGACGGCGGCCAGCTGAAGCTCACCGGGGTCGATCAGACGACGTCCGGCCGGGTCTACCAGGTGTGGCTCATGAAGAAGGGCGCCACCAAGCCCACGCCGACCGACGCGCTGTTCACCCCGAACCGGGACGGCCACGCCACCGTGAATGTCCCCGGCGACCTGCGCGAGGTCGACCAGGTGCTGGTCACGCAGGAGCCGGCCGGCGGCTCGCTGCAGCCCACCAGCGCTCCGGTCGTCACCGCCGTCATCTGAGCGGCGGGTCTGGCCCGCGCGGCGCGGCTGGTAGCGTCCGCCGACCTCATGGCCGCCTGCTACCGCCACCCCAATCGGGAGACGAACGTGTCGTGCTCCGCGTGCGGCAAGCCGATCTGCCCGTCGTGCATGACGCCGACGTCGGTCGGCATGCGCTGCCCGGACTGCGCGGGGGAGCGCACGCAGGTGCGCACGGCGGCGTCGATCCGCAGCGCCTCCGCGGGCAACACCGCGACGATCGCCCTGATCGTCATCAACGCGATCGTCTTCCTGGCCAGCGGCAAGTTCGGGTTCGGCAGCTCGTCGGGCGGCGGCACGAAGGTCTTCGTCGAGGGCGTCCTGTTCGGCCCCTCCGTCGCCGACGGCGAGTACTGGCGCCTCGTCACCAGCGGGTTCCTGCACGCGAACCTCTGGCACATCGGCCTGAACATGTACCTCCTGTGGATCCTCGGTGGCATGCTCGAGCCGGCCATCGGCAAGGTCCGCTTCCTCGTCGTCTACTTCACGGCGCTGCTGGGCGGCTCGTTCGGCGCCCTGCTGCTGTCGCCGCTGTCGCCCACCGTCGGCGCGTCGGGCGCGATCTTCGGCCTCATGGGCGCCACCGCGGTGGTGATGCATCGCCGCGGCATCAACATCTTCGAGGCCGGGATCGGCGGGCTGATCCTCATCAACCTCGTGTTCAGCTTCTTCTTCCCGGGGATCTCGGTCGGCGGGCACCTCGGCGGCCTGCTGGCGGGAGCGCTGGCGATGCTGGCGATCCACGAGGCCGACCGCCTGCGCCGTCCCGTCTGGGGCTTCGTCGGCGCGGGGCTCATCGCCGTGATCATGGTGGCCGCGTCGATCGTGGTCGCCGACGCCTCGCTGCACTCCGGCTACACCGGCTTCTAGAACAGCGGCACGTCGAGCACGGCGCCGGGCGCGTCGCGCACCAGCTCCGGGTGCAGGATGTGCGCCAGGAGCTCCAGCCCGTCGATGAGCCGTGGCCCGGGCCGGGAGAAGTAGGCGCTGCCGTTGACGGCGACGGTTCTCCGCGCGCCGACCGCGCGGAGCTGGTCGGCGAACAGGAGGGCCTCGTCGAGCGTACGGTCCTCGTCGTAGCCGCAGGGCATGAGCACGACGACCTCCGGCTCCGCGGCCGCGACCATGTCCCAGGTGGTCGTCTCCGACCGCTCTCCGGGAAAGCCGAGCACGTCGATCCCGCCGGCCAGCTCGATCATCTGCGGCACCCAGTGGCCGCCGATGAACACCGGGTCCAGCCACTCGATCGCGGCGACGGGCACGCGCTCGGCGTCCTTGACGGCGATCTTCACGCGGTCGATGCGCGAGCGCTGGCGGGCCACCAGGGCCACGGCCGCCTCCTTGGCGCCGGTGGCCTGGGCGATCGTCCGCACGTCGCCCATCGTCTCGCCGATGGTGGTGGGGTCCAGGGCGATGACCTTGGGCGGCTCGGGCAGCTTGGCGGCCACCGCCCGCACGTCGTCGACCGAGACGGCGCACACCGGGCACAGCGCCTGGGTGACGATGAGGTCCGGCTCCAGGGCGGCCAGCACCTCCTCGTCGAGCGCGTAGATCGCCTCGCCCTGCTCGGTGCGCTCGCGCACCGCCGCGTCGATCTCACCGGCGGTCAGCGGCGTGGCGCCCGGAGGCTGCAGCACGTCCCGCGTGACCCGTGTGCGGTCGAGGGCCTCGAGCGGGTAGTCACACTCATGGGTGACGCCCACCACCTCGTCGTCGAGGCCGAGCGCGAAGAGCAGCTCGGTGGCGTGGGGGACGAGGGACACGATGCGCACAGGAGCGAGGATATGACACTGCTGAGCCGGGAAGAGATCGCCGCCGGGCTGCCGGCGGACTGGCGCCACGAGGGAGACGCGCTGGTGCTGGACCGCACGCTGGCCGACTTCGACGCGGCCATGGCGTTCGCCGTCGCCGTCGCCGACATCGCGCGCCAGGCCGACCACCACCCCGACATCCTCGTCCACGGGTACAACCGGGTGCGCCTCACCGTGAGCACCCACTCCGAGGGCGGGATCACCGAGCGGGACCTCGCGCTGGCCCGCGCCGTGGACGCGCTGGGCTGACGGCCGCGCCCGTCCGCCGGGTGGCGCTGCTACGGTTCTCGCGCCGCCTCGATGCCCGACGACCTTCCTCGAAGTCGCTGCCGGACCCCCCGGCCTGACTGGGTGCCCTCACCATGCTGAGCGCGCTCTTCCTCCTCGCGGTCCTCCTGCTGGTGCTGGTCAACGGCTTCTTCGTCGCCGCGGAGTTCGCGCTGGTGCGCGCCCGCCCGGCCAAGCTCGAGGAGATGGCGAAGGCGCGCAAGCGCGGTGCGCAGCGGGCCGTCGATCAGGCCAATGACGTCACGAACTACCTGTCCTCGTGCCAGTTCGGCATCACCCTGGCCTCCCTGGGCATCGGCTTCCTGGGCGAGCCGGCGATCGCCTCGCTGCTCGAGCCGCTGTTCGGCAGCACCATCTCCCATGGCCTGGCCGTCGCCATCTCGGTGGCCATCGCCTACGTCCTGGTCACCAGCCTCCATGTGATCGCGGGCGAGCAGGTCCCCAAGATCTACTCGATCGTCCACCCCGAGAAGGTCGCCTGCTGGTGCTCGGGGCCGCTGCACGTCTTCACCATCGTCATGCGGCCGTTCGTGCACCTGCTCGACGCCGCGTCCCGCGCGCTGCTGCGGCCGCTGGGCATCAAGGACGTCGACCTCGAGGGCGGCGCCGGCTCCGAGGAGCTCAAGCAGCTCATCGCCCAGGGCACCGCCGGCGGCACGCTGGACCCGGGATAGGCCGTGATGCTCACCGGCGTCTTCCACCTGCACGAGCAGGAGGCCCGGCAGGTGATGACCCCGATCCCCGCGGTCGTGACCGTCGACCTCAGCGAGGACGTCGAGACCGCGCTGCGGCGCTGCATCTCCTCCGGGCACACGCGCCTGCTGGTGACCGAGGACGAGAACCAGGACCGGGTGCGCGGCCTCGTGCACTCCAACTCGCTGGTGCGGGTGCTGATGGCCGAGGGTCCCAACGCGTCGATCGAGCCGCTCGTGCGCGAGGCGCCGATCGTGCCGGAGACCAAGCCGCTGGACGACCTGCTCGCCGACCTGCAGCGCACCCGCTCCTCCATGGCGGTGGTGATCGACGAGTACGGCCGCGTGGCCGGGCTGGTCACCGTCGAGGACATCATCGAGGAGGTGGTGGGGGAGATCGACGACGAGACCGACCCCGCCGGTGGCGCGGTGCGCCGGCTGGCCAACGGCGACTGGTTCGTGCGGGGGCACGTGGCCGTCACCGACCTGGACGACTACGACATCCACCTGCCGGCCGACTCCGACACCTACAACTCGATCGGCGGCCTCGTCTTCCACGAGCTGGGCCGCCTGCCGATGCGCGGCGACACCGTGACCGACCACGGGTATTCCATCCGGGTGGAGTCGGTGCGCGAGAACCGCGTGGAGTCGGTGCGCATCCGGCCGATCGCGCCGCTGCAGGAGCCGGACCGGCTCTCCGACGACTGACGCACCGGGCCCGGACGTACAACGGGCCCGCTGTCCAGGCGGGCCCGTTGTGGGTGTGCTTCTGGGAGGAGGTGCACTGTGCGAGGTACGTCCGCGTCAAGGATGATGCGGCCCGAACCTGAACCTGTCCTAAAAGTTCCCGGGCGGGCGCCTCAGACGATGCGGCCGTCGACGTAGGCGTAGAACCCACGATCGGCCTTGCGGCCCAGGGCGCCGTCCGCGGCCAGGGTGCGCACCCGGTCCGGGACGTCCACGCCGATGGTGTCGCCGATGGCGATCGCCACGTCGAGCCCGACGAAGTCCAGCAGCGCCAGCGGCCCCATCGGGTGGCCGTTTAAGATATTCATTGCGGTGTCGACTGG
>CAZXNX010000257.1:0-4277 GCA_964642225.1 uncultured Solirubrobacteraceae bacterium
TCGCCGGCCACCCTGGTGGGACACCTGAACCGCCTGTTCCGCCATATCGACGGGCTGGTCAAGCGCCACGGGCTGGAGAAGATCAAAACCACCGGTGACGCCTACCTGGTGGCGGGCGGCGCCCCCACCGAGCCGCTCGTGCAGAGCGGACAGGCCGTCCTGGCCGTCCATCGCAACCAGGGCGCGCGGTTCGTGGCCCTCGCCGAGCAGCGCCGGCAGCCGGCCGCGACGCTCGCCGACCCCGCCCTGACGACGTTCGTGGACGCGTGGTTGGGCCGCGCCGCGGGCGGCTGAGCGGGCCGCCGCGCCGTCTCCTGGGAGACTTGTCGCCATGACCGCCCCCGCCCTCCTGCGCGTCGCGCTCGCCCAGGTCGACCCCACCGTCGGCGACCTGGCGGGCAACGCCGCGCTCATCGAGCGGGCGATCGCGCAGGCCCGGGACGGCGGCGCGCAGCTCGTCGTCCTCCCCGAGCTGGCCCTTACCGGCTACCCGCCCGAGGACCTGCTGCTGCGCTCGCACTTCCTGGCCGCCACCCGCACCGCGCTGGAGGGTATCGCCGCCAACGTGCACGGGATCGTCGTGCTCGTCGGCTTCCCCGAGCTGGACGACGACCTCTACAACAGCGCCGCGGTGCTCGCCGACGGGCGCGCGCAGGCCATCTACCGCAAGGTGCGCCTGCCCAACTACGGCGTGTTCGACGAGCAGCGCTACTTCCAGTCCGGCAACGGCGGGGCGCTGATCGAGGTCGACGGCGTCCTCATCGGCCTGACCGTCTGCGAGGACATCTGGACGCCGGGGGCGCCGGAGACGGACGAGGCCCTGGCCGGCGCGCCGCTGATCGTCAACCTGTCCGCCTCCCCGTACCACGCGGGCAAGGGCGTGCAGCGGGAGCTGATGCTGGCCCAGCGCGCCCGCGACACCCTGTCCGCCTTCGCCTTCTGCGCGCTGGTGGGCGGGCAGGACGAGCTGATCTTCGACGGGCACTCGGTGGTCGTCGACCACCTCGGGCAGACCATCGCCCGCGCCGCCCAGTTCGAGGAGGACCTGCTCTTCTGCGACGTCGACGTGTCCGCCGCCAAGGCCGCCCGGCTGCGCGACACCCGCCACCGCGCCGCCGCCCGCGAGCTGCGCACCGTCGTCCCCGTGATCGCCCGCCTGCACACCGACGTGCCCCCGCCCGTCGCCCCCGCGCCCGCCCGGCTGACCGAGCTGCTGGAGCCCGAGGCGGAGATCTACGGCGCCCTCGTGCTCGGCACCCGCGACTACGTGCGCAAGAACGGCTTCACCCACACCGTGCTCGGCCTCTCCGGCGGGATCGACTCCACCCTCGTGGCCCTCGTGGCGGTCGACGCGCTCGGGGCCGACGCGGTGACGTGCGTGACGATGCCCTCGCCCTACTCGTCCACGGGCACCCGGTCGGACGCCCACGAGCTGGCCGACCGCCTCGGCGCCACGCTCCTGGAGCTGCCGATCGCGGGCACCATGGGGGTCTACGAGGAGGTGCTCGGCGACGCCTTCTCCGGGCACGCGCCCGACCTCACCGAGGAGAACCTGCAGGCCCGCATCCGCGGCAACCTCCTGATGGCGCTCTCCAACAAGTTCGGCTGGCTCGTGCTCACCACCGGCAACAAGTCGGAGATGTCGGTCGGCTACTCGACCCTCTACGGCGACAGCGCGGGCGGCTTCGCGGTGATCAAGGACGTGCCCAAGACGCTGGTCTACCGGCTGACCGAATGGCGCAACGGCCAGGCGGGCGACGGCGTCCCGCCCGTGCCCGAGAGCGTCATCACCCGGCCGCCGTCGGCCGAGCTGCGCCCGGACCAGCGCGACGACGAGTCGCTGCCGCCCTACGACGTGCTCGACGCGATCCTCGCCGGCTACGTCGAGGAGGACCTGGGGCGCGAGGCCCTCGTCGCCCGCGGCCTGGACGCCGCCACCGTGGACCGCGTCATCCGCCTCGTCGACCTGGCCGAGTACAAGCGCCGCCAGCAGCCGCCCGGCATCAAGATCACCCCCAAGGCCTTCGGCCGCGACCGGCGGATGCCGATCACCAACCGGTTCCGGGGCTGAGCTGACCGGCCGTCCCCCCAACCGGGGGGAGATCGCGCGCCAGCGGTTGAGGGCGGGCAGGCCAGGGCACAAGATGCAGATGTGTCTGTCGGCGCTCTCCCCGCCGGCGACGCACGGTGGAGCCCCTGCTCCGCCGGACGGGACAGAGACGCGCGAGGGAGCGCGGCACCCCCTGCGCCGCGCTCCCCGAGTCCCCACGAACACGCGAGCCGGGAGGCCCCCATGGAGACTGCGACGTTCCTGCCCGCCGACCCGCCAGCCCTCGTCGAGGCCTCGCTTTCGTGCCCGTTCTGCCTGGCGCAGTCCGACCGCGTGGTGGTCGAAGGCCCCCTGCTCGACGCAAGTGCGCGATGCTCCTGCATGGCATGCAGTCGCGAGAGGAGCGTGGCGCTGGACCCGGAGCAGTTTCTGCGCCTGTCCCTGACGGTGCCCGCGACCGGATGACGGGAGACGGCGGCGCGCACATCGCCGCCCTCGATGCGTTCGTCCGGGTCCTGGCCAGCGTCCCCGAGGGCCCCAGCTCGGCCGGCGACGACCACGGGCTGGCGTTCTACAGCGGCCTGTGCGAGGCCATCTGCCAGCTGACCTCCGCCGACCGGGCGCTGATCTTCCGCTACGACGCCACCCGGCGCCAGGTGCGGGCCGCCGGCGCCCACGGCATCGACGTGGAGATCTTCGACGACGGCTTCTTCACGGTGGAGACCCTGGCCGCGGCCCGCAGGGCGCTCGTCACCGACGAGGTCGTCGAGATCCCGCCCAGCGCGGGGGTGCCGGAGCAGTACGTGTCGCTCGTCGGCGACATCGCCGGCCTCGTCGTCACCCCCATGGCCGCCGGCGGCCGCTGGGTCGGCGTGATCCTCTGCGACCGGCCCGCCGGGGGGCCCGTCGCCCTGACCGACGCCGAGCGCCACATGCTGTGGACGCTGGGCAAGACCGCCGCGCTGGCCGCCGCCGCGCGCATCTCCACCCACCAGGCCCAGCGCGCCCGCGAGCTCGAGGCCCGCATCGACATGGCCCGCGACATCCACGACGGCGCGATCCAGAGGCTGTTCGGCGTGTCCCTGGCCCTGTCGGGTGAGGGGCCGCTGGACGCCGCCTCCCGCCAGCGCTGCGCGGAGGAGCTGCAGCACGCCATGCAGGACCTGCGCGACGCGCTGCAGCGGCCGCTCGGCCGCACCTCCCGCCCCACCGGCACCACCCTGGCCGACGAGCTCGTGCGCCTGGCCGCCGAGCACGCGTCCTCCGGCATCGTGCTGGAGGAGGGCGATCCCGCCTCGGTGCCGGCCGACCTGGAGCCGCTCGTGCAGTCGGTGCTCGTCGAGGCGGTGCGCAACGCCCACCGCCACGCCACCCCGACGGCGGTGCGGGTGTCGGTGTCCGACGGCGCCGACGCCTTCGTGCTGCAGGTGCGCAACGACGGGGTGGGCGCCAACCCCGGCCCCTCGGGGGTCGGGCTGCGCCTGGCCGCCGTCGAGGCGCTGCAGCTCGGCGGGCTGCTGGAGTTCGGCCAGCCCGCCCCCCACGAGTGGCAGGTGCGCCTGGTGGTGCCCCACCATGGATGACGACCCCGACCGCCGCCGGCCCCTGCGCGTGCTGGTCGTCGACGACCACGATGTCGTGCACTGGGGCTTCCGGCTCATGCTCTCCCAGCAGCCGTGGGTGGAGCGCACCCTCAGCGCCCGCACCGGCGCGGAGGCCGTCGCGCTGGCCAAGCGCTATGAGGTGCACGTCGCCCTGGTGGACCTGTTCATCGGCGCCGAGTCGGGCGCCGAGGTCACCGAGCGGCTGCGGGCGCTGGCCGTGCCGCCCAAGGTGCTGCTGATCTCGGGGGCGGGGCGCATCGCGCCGAGCGCCGCCCGGGCCGCCGGTGCGGCGGGGTTCGTGCTGAAGGACTGGCCGGCCGCCGATGTGGCCGACGCGGTGCGGATGGTGGGCATGGGCATGACCGTCTTCCCGCCCGCCGAGCCGCCGTCCGGGCCGCAGCTCACCGAGCGCGAGCGGGAGGTGCTGGAGCTGATCGCCACCGGCGCGACCAACCGGGAGATCGGCGCCACGCTGCACCTCTCCCCCCACACGGTCAAGGAGCACAGCAGCGTGCTCTACCGCAAGCTCGACGTGCGCAACCGGGCCGAGGCCGTGCAGCGCGCCCAGCGCCTGGGCCTCCTGGCCTGATTCGGTTTCCGAACGCTCCCTCGGTTTCCGAACG
>CAZXNX010000258.1:0-4275 GCA_964642225.1 uncultured Solirubrobacteraceae bacterium
GTCCCGCAGCGCGCCGGCCAGCCCGACCCAGTCGCCCGAGCCGAAGAGCTCGCCCGAGCCGCCCACCACCTCGGGGATCGCCCCGCTGCGGGCCGCGACGATGGGCACGTGGGCGGCCATCGCCTCGGCCAGGACCATCCCGAACTGCTCCTCCCAGAACTCCACCGCCAGCGACGCCAGCACCAGGCAGGAGGCCTGCGCGTACACCGCCGGCAGCTCGTCGTACGGGACCCAGCCGCGGAACTCGACCGCGTCCGCCACGCCCAGGTCGGCCGCCAGCGCGCGCAGGCGCTCCTCCTCCGGGCCGACCCCGACGATCAGCACCCGCACGTCGCGCCGGGGCGCCGTGGGGTCGGCGCGCAGCAGCGCGACGGCGCGCAGCACGTCCTGATGGCCCTTCTCCCACACCAGCCGCCCGATGCTGAGCACGAGATGCCCGCTGTCGCGGCCGGGCGCCGGGGTCCGGGCCGCGGCGAACCGTTCCACGTCGATCCCCGGGGGCGAGATACGGATGCGATCGGCGGCGGCTCCTTCGAGCAGCAACGCACGGCCGGCCCGCTCGGTCGTCGCCAGGTACAGGTCGGTGGCCGCGAGCGTGGCCCGCCGGTAGGGCCGGGTGCGGATGTTGCGGTAGGCGTCCAGGAAGGGCAGCGTCTCCCAGACGGTCAGCGCGAGGCGGAAGCCGAGCTGCTCGCGCAGGCCGGCCGCCTGGGCCGAGAACCACGTGCCGAGCTCCGCCGCATGGACGATGTCCGCGCCGCGCAGGTGCTCGGCCAGGCCCACGTACCGCTCGCCGACCGCGCGGGTGGCCAAGGCGCCGAGCCGGCCGTCGCCGGCGCGCCCGCCCACCGTCCGTACCCCGATCCGCCGCAGACCGACGCCCTCGGTGTCGTAGAGGTTGTTGGGCGGGACGACGACGCGCACGTCGTAGCCGTCCCCGAGCGACTCCCACGGCCGCAGGTCCCAGGGGTTGGCGGCCGTGCCGCGCAGGACGACGACGCGGCGCCGCCCGCTCACGCCCGGACCGCGCTGACGTACCACTGGTTGGCGAAGAACTCGGAGGCGCGGCCCCGGGTCGCGCGGTTCAGCCGTGCCGTGTGCCCCAGCGGCGGGTGGCCGGTCCCGGTGACGGTCCAGCCGTGGGCCCGCACGAGATCGACGATGTCGGCGCGGGTGAACCAGCGCAGGTGCGTCTGGTCGCGATGGCCCCACTCCGTGTACCCGAACGTCCCGTGGACGACGAGGTCGTACACGAGCTGGACGTGCCGGGCGTTGGGGACCGACACCTGCAGCCGCGCGCCGGGCGCCGCCCGCGCGCTCAGCCCGTCGAGCACGACCCCCGGATCGACCAGGTGCTCCAGCACGTCGAGGCACAGGATCGTGTCGTACGGCCCGTCGAGGGTGGGCAGCGCGTCCTCGATCGACCCCGTGAAGACGTGGTCGTAGCGCAGGGCGGCCTCGGCGGCCACGTCGGGCACGATCTCCACCCCCACCAGCGCGGTCGCCCCGGAGGCCCGCAGCGGGCCGGCCGCGACCCCGGCGCCGCAGCCCACGTCGAGGACCCGGCCGAGCGGGCGCGGCAGCTGGGCGATGAGATCGCTGCGATCCGCGGCGTAGTAGCCGGGAGGAGGGCCTGTCTGGGGCATGGCGGGAACGCTAGTGCACGTCCGCCGGCGGGCCCTGCGCGCCGCGCCGGTCCCGCAGGGTGGTCAGCAGCTCCACGGGGACCAGACCCGCCACCCACACGGCCCCGGCGAAGAACCCGAGCGCCACCGTGGTGCACACCACCTCGCCCGCCCAGGGAACCAGGGCGATGGCCGCCGCGCCGGCGGCGATCGGGACCAGCCGGGCGAGGAACCGGAAGTCGAGGTGCTCGCCGTGCCCGGTCCGGCGCAGCGACACGTAGAGCATCGTGAGCAGCACCCAGTCGGCGATGGCGAACGCGATGCCCGCCCCCTCGGCCCCCATCGACGGGGCCAGCGCGAACCCGAGCGCCACCACGACGACGAGTCCCACCAGCGACGACAGCGCGAGCAGCTTCTGCCGCCCGGTGGCGATGAGCACCGGGCTCCACGCGGCGCCGGTGAACATCGACACGAGCGCCACGCCGAAGGCCTGCAGCACCGGCGCCGCCTCGCGGTACTGCTCCCCGCCGAGCAGGACGATGATCGTCTCGGCGGCGCCGATGACCACCAGGCCCACGGCAACGCCTGCGATGCACAGCGCCTCGGTCATCCGCTGCATGACGTAGCGCAGGCGGGCGTGATCGTCCCGGGCGGCGATGGTCAGGACGGGAAGGATCACCGTGACGAGGATGAGCGGCAGGGCGTACGCCACCTCGAACACACGGGAGGCGCTGACGAAGAGCCCGCTCTGCTCGGCGGTGGAGACCAGCGAGACGATCACCGTCAGCACCCGGTAGTAGACGACCGCCACGACACCGGCGATGGCGACGGGCAGGCCCACGGCGGTCAGCGTGCGCAGCTCCTGACGGTCCCAGCGGGGCCGCACGACGTGGTGGCGCCCGACGAGGAACGGCGTCACCGCCAGCAGGAGGAGCCCGGCGGCGATCTGCATCGCGAAGAACGCGTCGAGCCCCGCGCCGACGAGGATCAGGAGCACCCAGCCGGCGACCATCAGGCCCTGGCGGATCACCTCGCTGAGCCCGAGCGTCCCGTTGCGCATCTCCACCGCCAGCGGCAGCAGCATCGCCCCCTGGATGCTGAAGAGGAAGACCCCGACGCCGGCGAGCGCGGTGCCGACGACGAGCTCCTGGTCGTAGCCGACGGCGGCCGCGAAGATCACCGCGAAGACGATGCCCACGCCGGTCAGGACGATCCGCAGCCCGAGCACGTGGGCCAGGAGGCGACGGCGCTCCTCGCCGTGGACGAGCGACATCTCTCGGGTCCCCGTCATCGTGAGGCCCGCGTCGGTGACGCCCTGCACGATCGCCACGAGCGCCATCACCGTGCCGTACCGGCCGAACTCGTCGACGCCGAGGTAGCGCAGCAGCAGGACCGCGCCGAGGGCCACCAGGACGTTGGTCGCGACCATCGAGCCGATGCGCAGCACGCTGCCGCGGACGACCACGCCGCTGACGTCGCCCTCGGAGGCGCGGTTGTGCGGCCGGGCGGGGGCCTCCCCCGATGGCGGGGGCTGGGATGCGGCGGGACCCTCGGGCACGGCCATGGGTGCAGGCTACGTCGTACGTCCCCCCGTCGCCGGGCGATCGGCGCAGGACGTACCCTCTATTGCGCATGCCCGTTCCGCTCTTCGACACCCGCACCCCGCTGCTGCCGCTGCGCGCCGAGCTCGACGCGGCCATCGCCGGCGTCGTGGACTCCGGCGCCTTCATCCTCGGCCCGCAGGTCACCGCCTTCGAGGAGGAGTTCGCCGCCTACCTCGGCGTGCGCGAGGCGGTCGGCGTGGCCAACGGCACCGAGGCGATCACCATCGCCCTGCGCGCCCTGGGCGTCGGCCCCGGCGACGAGGTCGTCGTCCCCGCCTTCACCTTCTACGCCAGCGCCGAGGCGATCCCGCCGACCGGCGCCGTCCCCGTGTTCTGCGACGTGGACCCCGAGACGATGTGCGTCACCGCCGAGACGGTGCGCGCCGCGCTGACCCCGCGCACCAAGGCCGTCGTCGCCGTGCACCTGTTCGGCAACGTCGCCCCGATCGCCGAGATCGCCGCCCTGGGCGTGCCGGTGCTGGAGGACGCCGCCCAGAGTGCCGGCAGCCTGGGCCCCGACGGGCGCCCCGGGTCCCTGGGCACGATCGCCACCTTCAGCTTCTTCCCGTCCAAGAACCTCGGCGCCTTCGGCGACGGCGGCGCCGTGGTCACCGGCGACGCCGACCTGGCCGCGCGGGTGCGGATGCTCGCCTTCCACGGCTCCACCGACAAGGTCACCTACGAGCAGGTGGGCTACAACTCGCGCCTGGACGAGCTGCAGGCCGCGATCCTGCGCGTGGAGCTGCCCCACCTGGACGCCTGGTCCGACGGGCGCCGCGCGGCCGCCGCCCACTACGCCGCCGCCGGCCTGGGGGAGCACGTCGCCCTGCCCGTCCCGGCCGCGGGCTCCGACCCCGCCTGGCACCTGTACGTCGTGCGCACCGACCGCGCCGACGCGATCGAGCAGGCGCTCAGCGGTGCCGGCCACGGCGTCAAGGCCTACTACCGCACCCCGCTGCACCGCCAGCCCGCCATGCTGCGCTACGCCGAGGGCGTGTCGCTGCCGGCCACCGACGAGGTCGCCCGCACCCACCTGGCCCTCCCCA
>CAZXNX010000259.1:0-4251 GCA_964642225.1 uncultured Solirubrobacteraceae bacterium
GGCGACCATCGCGGCCTTCCAGGCCGGCGAGGCCAACCGCCTGGTCTGCGCCACGCGGGTGGCCGCCCAGGGCATCACCCTCACCCGCGCCTCCAACGTGGCCTTCCTGGAGCTGGAGTGGACCCCGGCGATGCACGACCAGGCCGAGGACCGCTGCCACCGCATCGGCCAGCGCGACGCCGTGACCGCCTGGTACCTGCTGGCGGCGGACACGATCGACGAGACGATGGCGGCGCTGCTGCAGCGCAAGCGCGAGATCGTCGACGCGATCACCGAGGGGATCGTCACCGAGCGGGACGAGAGCCTGGTCGACGGCGTGGTGCGCGCGCTGCGCGACGGCACCCCGTACACGCACCTGCGGGCCGTCTCGCCACCGGCCTGACCGGGCGGGCCGGACGCGGGCGCGGGCGCCCAGCCGCCGACGGATCCCCGCTCGTGGCGTAGGGTCCCAGGCGGCGCCCGACGCGCGGCGCCCCACCCCGCCATGCCCGATTCCACCACTCCCACCCTCCTCCTGGTCGAGGACGACGACCTCCTCGCCGAGGTCCTCACCGCGCTGCTCGCGCCGCACGCCGACGTGACGTGGGCCCCCAGCGCCGAGGCTGCCCTGGAGCTCCTGGGCACCCGCGACTGGGACCTGCTCATCTGCGACATCGAACTGCCGGGGATGGACGGCCTGGAGTTCGTCACGGTCGCGCGTGAGCGCCACCCGCAGATCAGCGCCCTGATGCTGTCCGGCCACGCCGACTTCGAGCACGCCGTGGCGGCCATCCGCGCCGGCGCCGACGACTACCTGCCCAAGCCGGTCGACCGCAAGGCGCTCGTCACCAAGACCCGGGAGCTGATCCGGCTCGCGCGCGAGCGCAAGGCCGCCGCCCGCGCCACCGTGCTGGCCATCGGCGCCCATCCCGACGACGTGGAGATCGGCGTCGGCGGCATCCTCCTGCGCCACCGCGCCGCGGGCGACTCGGTGAACATCCTGACGCTCACCGGCGGCGAGGCCGGCGGCGAGCCGGGCGTGCGCGGGCGCGAGGCCGAGCACGCCGCCGAGCTGCTCGGGGCGCGCCTGTTCCACACCGACCTGGAGGACACGAGCCTCAGCGTCAGCGACGGCGGCGTGATGATCGGCGCGATCAGCGACGTCATCCGCGAGGTGGAGCCGACCGTCATCTACACGCACACGCTGCTCGACGTCCACCAGGACCACCGCAACGTCCACCGCGGCACCCTCGTGGCGGCCCGCGGCGTTCCCCGGATCTTCTGCTACCAGGCGCCCTCGACCACCGTCGAGTTCCAGCCCACCCGCTTCATGGCGATCGACGACTTCATCGACCGCAAGCTCGAGGTGATCCGCGCGTACGCCTCCCAGGCCACCACCCGCGGCTACCTCGACGAGGAGCTCACGCGGGCCACCGCGCGCTACTGGGCGCGGTTCACCCGCGGGCGGTACGTGGAGCCGCTGGAGGTCGTCCGCGACAGTGACGTGCAGGGCAGCGTGCACGTGCAACCCACCGAATCCGAGGAGCCCCTCGATGTCGACTGACCCCACCACCCCGCGACCGCGGGTCCTGATCACGGGCGTCGGCGGGCCCTCCGGCCAGTCGATCATGAAGTCGCTCGACACCCTGGACGTCGACGTCCTGGCCGCCGACCTGGACCCCTACGCGGCCGGCCTGTACCTCGTACCCGCCGAGCGTCGCTTCCTGCTGCCCCGCGGCGACGATCCGGGGTTTGCCGCGTACCTCCTGGAACTGGCCCGCCGCGAGCGCGCCGACGTCGTCGTGCCGACCGTCGACAGCGAGCTGCTGCCGGTGTCCGAGCTGCGTGAGGAGTTCGCCGCGGCCGGGGCCGCCGTGGTGGTCGCCTCCCCGGACACGCTGCGCACCTGCCTGGACAAGTGGGTGCTGCACCAGGCCTGCGAGGGCGAGGTGCGCGTGCCCGCCAGCGCCATCCTGGACGCGGACTTCGACCCGGCCTCCGTCACCTTCCCGGTGATCGTCAAGCCGCGCACCGGCAGCGGCTCGCGCGGCATCCACCTCGTCCGCGACGCGGCCGCCCTGGCGGCGATCGACCCGGACGGCACCAACCTCGTGCAGGAGCACCTCCCCGGCGAGGAGTTCTCCCTCGACGTGATCGCCCGTGCCGACGGCCGGGTCATCGGCGTGGTGCCCCGCGAGCGGCTGAAGGTCGACTCGGGCATCGCCATCACCGGCCGCACCATCCGCGACGAGGTCCTCGAGGCGTACGGCAAGCGGGTGGCCGAGCTCATCGGCCTCACCACCGTGGCCAACGTGCAGGTCAAGCGCGCGGCCGACGGCACGTGGGCGCTGCTGGAGGTCAACGCCCGCTTCCCCGGCACCATGCCGCTGACCATCGCGGCGGGCATCGACATGCCCCGCCTGGCCGTCCGCGAGGCCCTCGGCGAGACGCTCCCCGACGGGCCGCTGGACTTCGAGGAGATCGGGATGGTGCGGTACATGACCGAGCACTTCCTCCCATACCGCGAGATCGAGGACATGCAGGGGAAGACGCCGTGACCTGGCTTCCTCTCCCCACCGCGGAGCCGCCGGAGATGGACATGCAGATCCACTCGACGTTCTCCGACGGCGTCAACACGGTCGCCGAGAACATCGCCGAGGCCGAGGCGATGGGGCTGCGCACGATCACCTGCGTGGACCACGTGCGCCACGACACGACCTACCTGCCGGAGTTCGTCGCCACCGTGCGGGCGGCACAGGCGACCACCGACGTCGTGCTGCTGTGCGCGGCCGAGGCCAAGTACCTCGACGACGCCGGGCACCTGGACCTCCCCGGCGACCTGGCCGGCGTGGACAAGATCTACGGTGGCGACCACCAGGTGCCGTGGACGGACGGCCCGCGCCACCCCGACGACGTGGCCCGCGACCTGCGCGACGGCACCGTCACCGAACTGGAGGTGCTGGAGCACATCACCACCGCCACGGCCAACGCGGTGCTGCGCTACGCCGACGTCGTCATCGCCCACTTCTTCAGCCTGCTGCCCCGCCTGGGCATCGACGAGTCCACCGTTCCGATGGAGCTCATCGAGCGCGTCGCCGACGCCGCAGCGCGGGGCAACACGATCATCGAGGTCAACGAGCGCTACCGGTCGCCCAACGCGCGCACCCTGCGGCCCTTCCTGGACCGCGGCGTGCTGCTCCTGACCAGCACCGACGCGCACAGGCGCGAGAGCATCGCCCGCTACGACCACGTCGCCACCGTCCTGCGGGAGCTGGCCGGCGACGACGATCGCTGAGCGCGTCGCCGTGGGGTCCTCGTGACCGCGCTGGCCTGGTTCTTCGTGGTGCTCGTCCTCATCGGGGCGCTGCCCCAGGTGTCGGGCTTCTACCAGTTCCTCCTGGCGGGCTGGCACCGCTTCCGCCGCCTGCAGCCGTCGGAGCAGCCGATCTACCCGCGGGTCGCGCTGATCGTCCCGGCGTGGAACGAGGCGGCCGTCGTCTCGCGCACGATCGACCAGCTCATGGCGCTGGAGTACCCCCGCGACGCGCTGCGCGTGTACGTGGTGGACGACGCCAGCACCGACGAAACCCCCGAGCGGGTGCAGGCCAAGGCGCTGGAGTACCCCGGGCAGGTCTTCCACCTGCGCCGTGAGCAGGGCGGCGAGGGCAAGGCCCACACCATCAACCACGGCCTGCGCACGATCCGCTCCGACGGCTGGTACGAGGCGGTGATGATCATCGACGCGGACGTGATCCTCACGCCGCCGTCGCTGCGCCGCATGACGCGCTACTTCGGCGATCCCGACGTGGGGGCGATCACCGCCTACATCAAGGAGGGCAGCCGGCCCGGCAACTACATGAACCGGTTCGTGGCCTTCGAGTACATCACGGCGCAGGCGGCGGCCCGGCGGGCGCAGAACGTGCTCGGGGCGCAGGCGTGCCTGGCCGGCGGGGCGCAGCTCATCCGGCGCGAGAGCCTGGAGGCGATCGGCGGCGTCATCGACACCAGCACGCTGGCCGAGGACACCGTCACCACCTTCAACATCCAGCTCGACGGCAAGCGCGTGGTGTTCGACGGCCACGCGCTCGTGTGGGCGGAGGAGCCGCGGGACGTCGGCGGGCTGTGGAAACAGCGGGTGCGCTGGAGCCGCGGCAACGTGCAGGTGACCTTCCGCTTCAAGCACATCTGGCTGCGGCGGGACAAGGGCCCGCTCGGCGGCCTGAGCTTCGCCTTCATCTGGTTCACGATCTTCCTGATGCCGGCCCTCATGGT
>CAZXNX010000260.1:0-2639 GCA_964642225.1 uncultured Solirubrobacteraceae bacterium
CTAGTACGTCCCGCCGAGCTTGCGGTGGTCCCAGCTCACGCGGCGGCGCTCGACGAAGCGCAGGCCGGCGCGCTTCTCGGCCTGCTTGCGGACCATCGCCTTGACGTCCTCGGCGACCTCGCCCGCGGGATCGCCCCCGTAGCGGGCGAAGATCTCCAGGCCCAGCTCCAGCACCGCGTCGGTGTCGTGGATGACCTCGGTGTCGCACTCGAGCATGAGGCCGCGCAGCAGGTGGTACTCCTCGCCCGCCTCGACCTGCAGCGTGGTGCGCGGGTCGCGCTCCAGGTTCCTGACCTTCTGGGACTTGGCGAACGTCCACGCCCACAGCTCCGTCGCCCCCGCGGGGCCGGTCGGGCGGGTCACGAACCACAGCGGCATCAGGTGCGGCCAGCCGTCCTTGCCGTTGGTCGCGCAGATGACGGTCCTCTGCTCGGCGAGGAAGGCGTCGGCCTCCTCGTCGGTCATGGTGATCAGCTCGCGTCGGTTGGCCATGGGGCGAACCCTAGATGACGGCGGCCGCCGGTCGAACGACGACGTTCAGCTGAGCGCGCCGGCCTGCAGGCGCGCGACCGCGTCGAGCACGGCCAGGCGGGCGTCGTCGGGCTCCAGGATGGCGGCGTCGCCGGCCTCCTTGAGCACCTCGCGCACGAGCCAGTCCTCGCCCGCGTAGTTGACCTCGACGATCAGCGAGCCGTCCGACAGCTCCTGGGCGACCGAGCGGTCCTCGCGGGACCAGCGGGCGCGCTCGGGGGAGATCCACACCCGCGCGGTGCGGGAGGCGGGCACCTCCCCGGTGCTCGGCCAGCCCTCCACGTCGGCGGCCGCGTCCAGCTCGGCCCGGGCGGTGAACTCCTCGTCGGTGACCTCGGCGTGGCGCACGCGGTCCAGGCGAAAGTGGCGCACGTCCTCGCGGGCCGGGTCGTAGGAGGCGATGTACCAGCCCTCGCGGCCGTTGATCAACGCGTAGGGCTCGACGAGGCGCTCGGAGTACTCGTCCTCGTTGGCCTTGTAGTAGTCCAGGCGCAGCACGCGGCGCTCGAGGATGGCGGTGGAGACGACGCGGGCGATGCCGGAGTCGTCCCCGGTCGAGGTGGCGACCTGCAGGCCCTGCTCCATCGGGTCCTCGCCGAGGGCGGCGACGATCTTCTCGCGCGCCGAGGTCAGCGCGCCCTCGGGCAGGTGGTCGCCGATCAGGTCGATGGCCGCGATGAGCGCCTTGGCCTCCACCGGCAGCAGGCGGGCCGGGCGGGCGAAGTTGTCGGAGTAGGGCTCCGGGTCGACCTCGATGGTGCCGTCGTCGTGGACCTCGGCGTAGAGCACGTAGGAGCCGCCGCCGAAGTTGACGACGTTGAGGACGTTGATGTCCTCGCGCAGCTCCTGCTCGGTGAGCTGCAGGCGCTCGCGCAGCTCGGCCATGTCCAGGCGGGTGCCGGCGCGGCCCGCGTCGATGAGGATCGAGGCGAGCGTCACCAGGCGGGCGAAGCGCTCCGGGCGGATGGCGGTGTCGCGGCGGGTGCTGGCCGTGGCGCTGCCGGTGCTCTCGGCGTCGTCCTCGTCGCGGGGGCGGGCCGGCGCGGGAGGGGCGAGCTCGACGCCCTCGGCGTGGCGCTCGGCGACGAGGCTGACGCGCTCGCGCACCTCCTCGACGAGTTCGTCCGGCGCCAGGACACGGGCGTGCTCGCCCAGGCCCATCACCCAGGAGGCGAGCTGGCGGGCCGAGCTGTAGGGCGTCTCCAGCACGATGGCGCCGTCGCCCGTGTGGCGCACCGTGCCGAAGTGGCCGAAGTGGCGCTCGGCGTGCCAGGCGATGCGGGGGGAGATCTCGATCTCCGCCACGCCGACCTCGTCGCCGAACTGCCAGTCGGCACGCGAGGAGTAGTCGCGCGGGTCGAAGTCCTCGGGCCGCTTGAAGTCGTGCTCGGCCTTGCTGGCGTAGGCGACCTTGCCCCGGATGCGGGTGAGGCGGAAGACGCGCAGGGCGCCGCGCTCGTGCGCGTGGCCGAGGAGGTAGAACTGCCCGCCGCGGTAGAGCAGGTGGTACGGATCGACCTTGCGCGGGCCCTCGTCGTCGCGCTCCATCGTGTAGTAGTCGAAGGTGATCGTCTTGTGGCGGAAGATCGCCGTCTCGATCTTGGCCAGGCGCTGGGAGAGGTCGGCGCCGCCGGCCGAGGCGGTGAGGCCGAGGGCGACCGTGCGCTGGTCGGGCGCGCCGAGCGGGCTGGGGCGGCCCCAGCTGATCTGCTGCAGGGCCAGGCGCAGCGGCTCGGCGTAGGCGAACTCCCCGTCGAGGAGGTTCAGCGCGAACTGCAGGGAGGCGAGCTCCTCGTCGGAGAAGGCGATGGCGGGGAGGTGGAAGTTCTCCGGGCGCAGCGAGTAGTTCTCCTGCTCGGCGGCGCCGTCGGCGGGACGGTCGACCGTGAGCTGGATCCCCAGCGAGTCGAGCTCGGCGCGGTCGGCGTAGAACCGCCGCGCGAACGCGTCCTCGTTCATCCCGCTGTATCCCTCGACATCCCGCCGGATCTCCAGGGCGGTGACCGGCCTGCGCTCCGCCATCAGGTACGAGATGAGGGAAAGCTGCCGGATGAGCTTCTCGGTGTCCTTGGCCATCAGAGGCAGAGGGTAGTCGGGTCGCCCGGTCG
>CAZXNX010000260.1:2739-4233 GCA_964642225.1 uncultured Solirubrobacteraceae bacterium
CGCCGAAGTAGCCGCTGGCGCCGAGGGCGCGGTCGAAGCCCGACCACACGGCGCCGGGGGCCAGGGCCTTCTCGAGGCGGTCGAAGGAGCCGAGCCGGCCGCCGAGGTTGTCGATCATGTGCACGAGGGTCGCCTCGCGGGTGGCGGGCACGACCGGGCTGCCGTGCTCCAGCGACCCGTGGTGGCTGAGGATGATGTGGCCGACGGCCTGGGCCAGGTCGGCCGGGAACCCGTCGAGGTCCTCGATGACCCGGCGCACGCGGTAGTAGCCGAGGGGGATCTCGCCCTGCAGGCGCCCGGCGTCCGTCATGTCGATGCCGCACGGGTCGGCCGCGTAGGCGTCGAGCTTGCCGATGTCGTGCAGGAGCGCGCCGGTCACGGCGATGTCGCGGTCGATGCCGGGGAAGGTCGCGCTGATCGCGCTCACCGACTGGGCGACGGAGAGGCTGTGCTCGAGCAGGCCGTGGCGGTAGGCCTGGTGGTAGTGCTTGGCCGCGGGCGCGTCCCGGTACCGACGGCCGGTCGGCGTCTCGGGCCCCAGGAGGGCGGCGAGCAGGCGGGCCAGGTGCGGGTTGCGCACGGTGCCGATGAGCTCCTGCAGATCGGCCTCCATCTGCTCGGGCGCGCGTGGAGGGCCGTCGAAGAGGTCGGCCTCGCGGTAGGCGTCCGGGTGCGGCACGCGCAGCGCACGGACCTTGATCTGCGGGCCCCAGCGGGCGTGGACCTCGTAGCGGCCGTGCACGTGGACGGGGTTGCCCCGCACGCACAGCTCCTGCAGCGCCGGGCTCACCTCCCACACCATCGCGGTGACGGTGCCGGTGCGGTCGCCGAGCGTGAGCTTGAGGAAATCGCCCCCGTCGCTCTTCTGGCGCACCTCCGCATCGCGCACGATGAGCACGATGTCCAGGTCGTCGCCTTCGCTGTGATCCTTGAGGAGCACGTCCAGAACGGTAGGGGCGGTTGCGGACGAACCGGGACGGCGCGCGGTCTGCGGCGTTTCCCGCTGGACGCCATCCGCATGGTGTGGTCGGATTGGTGGCGCGACGTACGCGCACGACGAGGGGAATCAGTGATGGGCAAGACCGGTGGAATCGATCTGGGCGGCACGAAGATCCAGGCCGCGGTGATGGACGAGAACCACACGGCGATCGGCAGCGCCCGCTGTCCGACCCCCGCCTCGGAGGGTCCGCAGGCCACCGCCAAGGCGATGGCGCAGATGCTCCGCGACGCGGCGGCCGCCGCCGGCGTGGAGGTGTCGGAGCTCGACGGCGTCGGCATCGGCACCCCCGGTGAGATGGAGGACGACGGCGTGGTCGCCAACGTCGTCAACATCGTCGACTGGGCCGACCCCTTCCCGCTGGCCCAGACCATCAGCGACGAGCTCGGCGGCGTCACCGTCAAGGTCGGCAACGACGTCGACGTCGCCACCCTCGGCGAGTTCAAGCTCGGGGCCGGCCAGCCCTACGACTCGGTGCTCGGCGTGTTCTGGGGCAC
>CAZXNX010000261.1:0-4223 GCA_964642225.1 uncultured Solirubrobacteraceae bacterium
TGCCGTGCATCAGCATGATCACGCCGGGCTTGGCCCAGTAGTGCACGGCGTTGAGCAGGTAGGGCACGGTCTGCGGCGAGGAGTCGGCCAGCGTCCCGGACCACAGGATCACCTTCGTGTACCCGAGCTGGCCCGCGGCGGACAGCGTTCCGTCGTTGTAGGAGCCGTAGGGCGGGCGCACCCAGGGGCGGCCGCTGACGTGGAAGGTGTGCTGGATCCACTGCTCGTTGCGCTGCAGGTCCGCGCCGAACACGTCGGGGGACTGGGTCTTGGCGTCGCCGTGGCTGAAGGTGTGGTTGCCCACGACGAGCTGCCCCAGGGCGATCAGGCGCCTGATCCGCTTGGCCTGTGGCCCCCAGGAGTCCTGGTAGCGGCCGTTGGGGAAGAAGGTGGCGTGCGCGCCGGTACGTTCCAGGACGCGCACCAGCCGCGCCACGCAGGCGGGGCAGAAGCCGTCGTCGAAGGTCAGGGCGACCTTGCCGCCCGCGGTGGGCCCGCGGCTGATCACCTCGGCCGTGCCGGGGCGGGCGGGACGGATCGGCGGCAGCCTGGGCACCGTCTCGGTGGTGCGGGCGGCGGTGGTCGTCCGGGCCGGGGCGGCCTTCCCGGCACCCGTCGCCGGGGCGGCGGCCACCACCCGTGAGGACGACGATGAGAAGGCGCCGGTCCCGGCGGCGGCCGCGAGCCCCGCGAGGATCCCCACGCCGCAGATCGCGGCCAGCCGCAGCAGGCCGCAGCCGCGGCCCTGCGCACCCCTGCGCCTATGGCGGTCCCCGGTCATCCGGCGCGGACCCTACTCGCGAGCGGCGACGGCCCGCGCCGCACGACCCCGCGGCCCCCGTCCGCTGGTACGACTGCCCCATGGTCGACGTCCCCGAGCTGTGGTCCGCGGTCCTCGAGCGGGCGGCCCCGGATCGCGACCGGATGCGGGCGGTCCCCCGGCACTTCGGCTACTGACGCTGGCCGGGGGCTGAGGAGCCCTACGTGTCCTCGGCGGTGGCGATCCGGTCGCCGAGTCGCTGCAGCGCGCCCGGGGCCAGGCGGGCCTCCAGCAGGACGAACAGCTCGCGCTCCTCGAACCGCACATGGTCGTTGAGGAGCGTGCCGAGGTCGTGCGCGGTGGCGAGCCGGTCGCCCCCGTCCTGCTCCAGCGCGTCGGCCAGCGCGCGCAGCCGCTCGTGCTCGGCGCGCATCCGGGCGATCTGCTCGCCCCACCCCGCCTCACGGGCGGGAAGCGCATCGGGAAGCAGCTCCTCCTCGATGGCGAAATGCCGCAGCCCGGCCGGGTGCCAGAACGCGGCGAACCGCGCGACGGCCGCATCGAGGTCGTCCGCGCCCGCCCGCCGCAGCCGCAGCGCCACCTCCAGCGCGACGTGGTGGTCGTGGGAGAGCGGGGTCAGCGCGGCGGATCGCTTCATAGGCCGACCATACGCCCTCGCCCCTACCAGTCGGCGACGGCACTGCGCAGTTCGTCGGCCAGCGCGCTGACGCCGGCCGACGGCTCTCCCACGGCGGGGAGCACCAGCTCGAAGGAGCGGGGGAACCGCAGGTCCCGCTCGATCGTCACCGGCGTGAAGTAGCCCGCCGGGAACACCTGGCGGGAGAGCAGCACCGGGGCGTTGCGCTGGAGGGCCTCGCGCAGGGCGGCGACCGGGGTCGCCGCCTGCACCAGGGGGTCGGCGTGCTCCCAGCCGTGCTTGCGCAGGACGGACTCGACGGTCCACCGGGAGTTGGACTGTGGGTCGCGCATCACCATGGGCGTGCGCAGGAACTCCTTCAGGCTGATGCGGTCCAGGCGCGACCACGGGTGGGCGGACGGCACGGCGCACACCACCTCGTCGTCGACGAGGTGCACCTCCCGGACGGCGGGGTTGGGCGTGGCCCCGGGGCGGCTGGCCGCGACGCCGAGGTCGGCGGTGCCGTCGGCGACCATCAGGCGGACCACGTGGCTGTTGGCGGTGAGCAGCTCCACCACCGGCCCGGCATCGGCGACGTGCTCGGACAGCGCGACCGCGACGAACGCCTCGGCCGCCGAGTGGCTGGCGGCCAGCCGGATCGGCCCGGCGTCGCGGTTGATGCCCTCCAGCACCATGTCGATCGCGTCGGCCTGCTCGAGCAGGCGGCGCGCATGCTCGTACAGGCGGCGGCCGGCGGGGGTGAGCGTCACCCCCGTGCTGGACCGGGCCAGCAGCTGGGTGCCGGCCACCCGCTCGAGGGAGGCCAGGCGCTTGGAGAGCGCCGGCTGGGAGACGTGCAGGCGGATCGCCGCCCGCCCGAGGCTCCCCGTCTCTGCCGCCACACAGAACGTGCGCAGTTCGGGGATGTCGGGGGTGCGCGCGGGCTGCCTCACCGGTCCACCATACGCGCCCACGGAGACGTGCCCGGGCGGCTGCGGACCCTCCGGACCAGCTGCGCGTAGTCCTCCCCCGGGCGCCTTCGGACATCCACTGACGCCATAACGTAAAGGAATGATGCCCTCGCATGTGTGGAATGACTTTTCCCACAAGCGGTCACACATCGCCCGACGCAACGCGCAAGCTTGATCCACCAAGGGAATCACCCGACCGTCCCACAGGGAGCGCACCATGAGCACGTCGAGCAGCCATCACGAGGAAGACCAGCACGAGGGCTCCACCACCTTCGAGGGCCAGGTGCAGGCACACATCGCCGAGCAGGAGACGCGGTCCTGGCGCCAGCGCCTGATGATCGGGATCGGCCTCACCGCCCTGCTGGCGATCCTCGCGATCGTCACCTCCGTGTTCGCCATGGCCAGCGGCGGTGCGGGCACCCGGACCACCACCGTCGTGCGCGCCGCGGCCGTCGCCACACCTGCGACGGCCGTCGCCGCTCCCACCATCGCGGACGCCAAGGGCGTGGGCTTCGAGCCGTATGAGTGGGTCGACCCCACCCTCCCGGCCGTCCCCGCGGGCGCGGTCAAGAAGTTCACGGTCGGTGTTGACGAGCACGTCGTGCAGGTCAGCAAGGACCTCGCGCCGACGCAGGCCTGGACCTACACCGTCAACGGCACGATCTACAAGGGCACCGCCGCCAGCCCGCCGATGGTCGTCAACGTGGGCGACCACGTGGCCGTCACGTTCGTCAACGGCGCCGGCAAGGCCATGCACGTCTCAATGGCCCACTCGGTCGACTTCCACTCCGCCGAGGTCAACCCCGGCAAGTACTACGTCGACATCGCCCCCGGCAAGAGCGAGACGATCACCTTCGTCGCCAAGCACCCCGGAACGTTCATGTACCACTGCGCCACGCAGCCGGTCCTCATGCACGTCGGCAACGGCATGGCCGGGATGATGGTCGTGAAACCACGCAACCTGGCGCCGGTGGACAAGGAGCTGTGGGTCACCCAGGGCGAGTACTACCTGGGCAAGCCGGGCGCCCCCGCCGACATGAACAAGCTGGCCGCCGAGACCCCCGACGTCGTCGCCTTCAACGGCTACGCCGACCAGTACAAGGCCAAGCCGATCACCGTCCGGCAGGGCGAGAGGATCCGCCTCTACGTGCTCAACGAGGGCCCCAGCAAGTGGAGCGCGTTCCACGTCATCGGGACCATCTTCGACAAGGCGGTCGTGGAGAACACCGTGTTCCGTGACAGCCAGACGATGAACCTCGCCCCGTCACAGGGCGGCTACGCCGAGTTCACCCTCGACCAGAAGGGCAACTACCCGTTCGTCACCCACAACTTCGGCGACATGGTCAAGGGCGCCGCCGGCATCCTGCACACCGCGGGGGCACCGATGCCCGCCACCGCCGTCCCGGCCGCCGCCACCGCGGGTGCCGCCAAGACCTCCACGGCGATGCCCGGTGCGGTCAACATCACGCTCGGCGACATGTGGATCAAGTCCAGCCAGCCCACCGTGAAGGCCGGAAAGGTCATGTTCATGGTCGACAACACGGGCGCGACCACCCACGGATTCGGCATCGTCGCCGCCGCAAAGATCTCGGGCGGCATGGTCGACGAGAGCACCTACCTCGCCAAGGGCAAGCAGCTCGACGGCGGCCAGGGCAACGACATGGTGTCCGCCACCCTCAAGCCGGGGAAGTACGAACTGGTGTGCATCATGGCCGGCCACTACGCGGCCGGGCAGCACATCCCCTTCACCGTGACCTCCTGACCCGGGACGGTCCGGGAGCGACGCGACGCGGGCGGCCACGGTGGCCGCCCGCGCTCGCGTTCGGCGGCGTTACGCCAGCGCCCGCAACAGTCG
>CAZXNX010000262.1:0-4216 GCA_964642225.1 uncultured Solirubrobacteraceae bacterium
CTCCAACAACTACGGGCCGTACCAGTACCCCGAGAAGCTCATCCCGCTGATGATCCTCAACGCGCTGCACGGCGACCCGCTGCCGGTCTACGGCGACGGGATGCAGGTGCGCAACTGGCTCTACGTGGAGGACTTCGGCCGCGGCATCGGGCACGTGCTGGAGCACGGCGTCCCCGGCGAGGTCTACAACGTCGGCGGCCCCGACGAGGAGCCCAACATCGAAGTCGTGCGCCGCATCATCGCGCTGACCGGGGCCGACGCGTCGCTGATGCAGTACGTCACCGACCGGCCGGGCCACGACCGCCGCTACTCGCTGGGCTCCGAGAAGGTCCGCGCCCTGGGCTGGGAGGCGCAGGTGCGCTTCGAGGAGGGCCTGGAGCGCACGGTCGACTGGTACCGCGACACGCCGTCCTGGTGGGAGCCGATCCGCAGCGGCGACTACCGCGCCTACTACGAGCGCCAGTACGGACACTCGCTCGGCTAGCAGCGGGCCTCAGCCGAAGCTGGAGATCTTCCAGACGCCGTTGGCGCCGGTGTCCTTGACGAGCGTGAAGGTGTCGGTGCGGTCCGGGTCGCCGGAGCCACCGTCCGAGACGACGACGGCCTTGGCGGTGTCACCGGTGACCGTCACCGACGTGACCTTCATCCCGGAGGTGTCCACGTCCGACAGGTTGTCGTCCAGGATGTCCTTGCAGGTCTTGCCGTTCTTGGCGACGCTCGCGGACAGCGGCTTGGCGAGGATCTCGTTGCAGACCTTCTTGCCGTCCGCCTTGGACTCGGCGCTCTGGAGGTCCTCGACGACCTGCGCGACGTCCTTCTTCACCCCGGTGAACTCCTCGGCGGAGGACTTCGACGACGTCTGACCCGCGCAACCGGCGGCCGTCAGGGCGAGCAGGCCGGCGACGAGGACCGGCAGGGCGTGGCGGACACGGGACATGGGCGCCATCGTAGCCGCCGCTCGTAGAATCCGGCCCGTGCCCGACACGAGCGCCTCACCCCGAGTTCCCCGCGGCCGCCACGCCCCGCCGCTGGAGGTCCGGCTGCGGCGTCAGCGCGGCCGGTTGTTCGAGGCGGCGGCCATCGTCTTCGCCCGCAGCGGCTACGCCGACGCCAGCGCCGAGGCGATCAGCCGGGAGGCGGGGATGTCCAAGGCGACCTTCTACGAGCACTTCGCCAACAAGGAGGAGTGCATCCTGGCCCTGTTCGACGAGTCCGCCGCAGGGATCGCGCGTGACGTGCGCACGGTCGCGGCGCGGGAGTACCCCGACGCCGCCGCCCGCCTGCACGCCGGGGTGTCGGCCTTCGTGGCCGCCCTCACGGACAACCCGGCCCTGGCCCAGACGGTGATCGTGGAGACGGTGGGCGCCGGGCCGCGCACCGTCGACCGCCGCGACGCCGTGCTGCAGGCCTTCGCCGACTGGATGTACGACGACAACGCCGCCAACGCCGCCCGCTACGACACGCGCACCTTCGTCTCGCGGGACGACGCGTTCGCGGTCATGGGCGCGATCTTCGAGCTGGTCTCCCGCCAGCTGCGCAAGGGGCGCCCGGCCACGCCGCAGGAGCTCGTGCCGGTGATCGAGCGCGCCGTCGCCGGCGCGCTGTCCGTCCCGCAGCTGTGAGCGGAGAGCCGGCTGAGCTGGCCGCCCTGCGCCACGACATCGAGGGCTGTCGTGCCTGCCCGCGCCTGGTCGCCTGGCGCGAGGAGGTCGCCGTCGTCAAGCGCGCCTCCTTCTCCGACCAGGAGTACTGGGGACGGCCGATCGGCGGCTTCGGCGACCCGCAGGCCTCCATCGTGGTGCTCGGCCTGGCGCCCGCCGCCCACGGCGCCAACCGCACCGGCCGGGTGTTCACCGGCGACCGCTCGGGCGACTTCCTCTACGCCGCGATGTGGCGGGCCGGACTGGCCAGCCAGCCGACCTCCGTCGATCGCCACGACGGCCTGCGGCTGCACGACGCGTGGGTGACCGCCGCGGTGCGCTGCGCCCCGCCGGCCAACAAGCCGACCCCCGACGAGCGCGACCGCTGCCTGCCCTGGACGGTCGCCGAGCTCGGGCTGCTGGCCCCGACGCGGGTGATCGTCTGCCTCGGGGCGTTCGCCTGGGACGCCGCGCTGCGCCTGCGCCGCGCCATGGGGCTGGAGCGCCCCGCGCCCCGGCCGGCGTTCGGCCACGACGTCGCCTGGGATCCCGGCGCCCGCGGCGGCCCGGTGCTCCTGGGCTGCTTCCACCCCAGCCAGCAGAACACGTTCACCGGCAAGCTTACCGAGCCGATGATCGACGACGTCTTCGCGCACGCCAAGGCGATCGCCTTCGGCGCTCCCTGACCGCGAGCGGTCCTACCCGCCGGCCAGCCAGGCGTCGATCAGGGTGCGGGCGATCGCCACCTTGGGCGGCAGGAGCAGGCGGCTCTCGTCCTGCACGTCCCACGCGGCGTCCTCGTGGGCGGCCTGCGCCACCTCGGCACGACCGAACCAGCGGGCGTCCTCGAGCTCGCCGTCCACCGGGCGCGGCTCGCCGCCCGTCCAGGTGGCGTGGAAGCCGAGCATGAGCGAGCCGGGGAAGGGCCAGGGCTGGGAGGAGTGGTAGCGCACGTCGCCGACCGTGACCCCGGACTCCTCCATGACCTCGCGGGCCACCGCGCGCTCCAGCGCCTCGGCCGGCTCGACGAAGCCGGCCAGCGCCGAATACCGCCCGAGCGGCCACACGGCCTGGCGGCCCAGGACGATGCGGTCCCCCACCGGGTCGACGACCACGACGATGATCACCGGGTCGGTGCGGGGGTGGTTGACCGCGCCGCAGGAGGGGCAGCGACGGGCGTGGCCGCCCTCGATCGACCCGGTCCGCGTGCCGCACACGCCGCAGAAGCGGTGGCGGCGCTGCCAGCTGAGGATCGCCTGGGCGTAGGCCAGGAGGTTGGCGTCGGCGCGCCCCAGGCGCAGCGACTCCTCCCGCAGGCCGACGAGCGTCCCGCGCCCGGCCAGCGCCGCGGCCAGCTCCTCGTCCTCGCCCTGGCCGTCGACGGCGAAGAGCGGCGCGCCGCCTTCGACGCCGAGCAGGATCGGCTCGCCGTGCTGGGCCAGCCCGGCGAGATCGCCGAGCGGCACGCGCAGGGCGGTGCCGTCGCCGGCGATGGCCACGGTGTCGGCGGTGGCGACGATGGCCTGTGCCGCGCCACCGGCGAGCGCATCGGCAAGCCACGCCTCGTCGGTGCGGCGGTGGGCGGCGCGGTCCAGGCGCTCGTCGGAGAAGGCGTTAGGCTCGGCCACGCGCCAGACGATAGACCCCGCCCCGCGGCGGGCCGGGGCAACGGATGCGGACGGGTAGCCTGAACGGGTGCCGTCGTCCCCCGCGCTGTCCGCCTTCTCACCCGCCACCCGCGACTGGTTCACCCGCTCGTTCGCCGGGCCCACGCCGGCGCAGGAGCAGGCCTGGCCCGCCATCGCCGGCGGCGGCCACGTGCTCCTCAGCGCGCCGACCGGCTCGGGCAAGACGCTGGCCGCCTTCCTGTGGGGCCTGGACCGGATCGCCGGCGACCCGACGCCGCAGGACGACCCCCACACGCGCATCGTCTACGTCTCCCCGCTCAAGGCGCTCTCCTACGACGTGGAGCGCAACCTGCAGGCGCCGCTGCGGGGCATCACCGCCGCCGGCGCGAGCCAGCCGCCGACCGTCGGGATCCGCACGGGCGACACGACCCAGCGCGAGCGCGCCCGCATGCGCCGGCACCCGCCGGACATCCTCATCACCACCCCCGAGTCCCTGTACCTGCTGCTGACCTCCCAGGCGCGCGAGACCCTGACCCGGGTGGAGGCGGTGATCGTCGACGAGATCCACGCCGTCGCGGCGACCAAGCGCGGCTCCCACATGGCGCTGACGCTGGAGCGACTGGACGCCAACCAGGAGGACCCGGACCGCCGGGCGCCCGACGCCCCGGGCGCGGTGCAGCGCATCGGCCTGAGCGCGACGCAGAACCCGCTGGAGGAGGTCGGCCGGTTCCTCGTCGGCCCGCGGCGCACGGTGGCCGTCGTCGACGCCGGGATCCGCAAGCCGCTGGATCTGAAGATCATGGTGCCGGTCGAGTCGATGGTCGAGCCCGACCAGTCGCTGGACCCGGACGCGCTGCCCCTGGACGCCGTCCCCGGGGGCGAGGCCACCCGCGCCTCGATCTGGCCGGCGATGTACCCGCAGCTCCTGGCCCTCATCAGGGAGCACCG
>CAZXNX010000263.1:0-4196 GCA_964642225.1 uncultured Solirubrobacteraceae bacterium
CTTCTCGCACTGGCTGCCGATCGGCGACACCGAAGGCGCGGTGCTGCCGAAGATCTTCTACGTCAACTGGTTCCGCAAGGACGAGGACGGCAAGTTCCTGTGGCCCGGCTACGGCGAGAACTCGCGCGTCCTGGAGTGGGTCTTCCGCCGCTGCGACGGCGAGGGCGCCACGGTGGACACGCCGATCGGCCGCGTCCCGGTCGCCGGCGACCTCAAGCTGGACGGGCTGGATCTCAGCCCCGAGGCCGTCGAGCAGCTCCTGACCGTCGACAACGAGGCCGTCAAGGCCGAGCTGCCGCAGGTCGAGGCCCACCTGGCCCGCTTCGGCGACGACCTGCCCGTCGCGTTGCGCACGCAGCTCGACACCCTGCGCGAGCGCCTCTCCTAGCGAGGCGCGGCGCTCGGCCCCGCCCCGGAACGGGGTGGGGCCGAGCGGTCGCTCAGCCCTTCTTCGCCGTCTTGGCGGCCTTCACGGTGAGCGTGAGCTTCTTGCCCGTAACGAGCCCGCCGGCGACCCCGATGGCGACGGGCGTCAGCCGGTACGTGCCGGGCGCGAGCCGCTTGCCCTCCACCTTGCCGGTGATCGTGATGGTCACCCGGCCGCCCGCGTCGCTGGGCCGGAACAGCGTGCCCACCTTCACGTAGCGGGTGCAGCGCCTGGCCCTGCGGTTCTTCGTCGTCGGCTTGACGCACGCGGTCCCCTTGCGGCGGCCCGTCGCCGGGCGCTCGACCACGACCCGGAACGTGCCGGCCCGGCTCAGCACGCCGGCGATCGTCACTTTCTTGCCGCTCGCCCTGCCCTTGCGGTCCACCGTCAGGCGGCCTGAGAGCCTGACCCCCGTGAGCTTCAGGGCCGGCGGGGGCGGGAGGGCGGCCACCGGCCCGGTCAGGGGTGAGGACACCGTGGTGGTGCCGCGCGCGCCGGCGTCGGCGGTCGCGTCCAGCCGCACCGTGCGGCCGGCCAGGGCGGCGGGCGGGATGAAGCTCGTTCCCGTGGCCCCGGCGACGGGGGAGCAGCCGGCGCCGGCCGCATCGCAGGAGACCCACTGGCGCGACAGCGCCAGGGACCCCGCGTCCGGGCCGTCCCAGGCCGGGTCCGTGGCGGTGAGGGTGTCGCCGACCTTGGGCGTGCCGGCCACCGCCGGGCGGGAGGCGACGAGGTCGATGCGCCGGCCCGCGGGCGCCGCGCCCGCGGTGTTGAAGGCGATCTGGTCGGCGAACGGCCTGACGAAGTTGGACTGCGCGCCGATGGTCGCGTTCGCCCCGGCGCCGGTGATCGCCCCGTAGACGTAGCTCACGGTCGGGTCGCCCTCGCGGAAGATGACCTCGAAGTTGGCCGGGTTGGCCGTGCTGCGGAAGTTGGTGCGCCACTCCACCACCCACTGGCGGTTGGGCGCGGTGCCGACCGTGCCCGTGAAGATGCCGTGGGTCGCGTCGTTGGGGGCCTGGAAGTCGTCCCACAGCGGGGCCAGCGAGCTGGTCGTCTCGGCGTCCGGCAGCGCGGTGTTGACGTACGGGGAGCGGGCCCCGTCGCTGATGCTGAGGCGGCCGTTGGACTCGGCTCTGAGGCTCGTGGTCAGGTCGCGCCCGTCGTAGGCGATGGGGAACGGCGGGGTGACCGCGATCGCGCAGTCGTCGCAGTCGCTGCCGTCCAGCCGGTCGGCCGCCGGCACGATGGCCGCCCCCTCGGTGGTCGACGGCGTCACCAGCGCGCGCGGGGCCAGGGGCCCCAGCGGCGGCGTCTGCTCCCCGACCGCGCTGTTGGTCTTGATCCCTCCGTCGTTGACCGAGGCGTTGCTCACCACCCGCAGGCTGCCGCCGACGTCCGCGGGGCCGACGGTGTAGGCATCCGCGGGTGCGCCCACGTTCGCGCAGGCCGGGGTGCAGCGCTGCCACTGCCGGGACACCGTGGGAGCCGGCGGGGCGGCCCAGATGTCGCTGGCGGCGAGCGTGAGCGGATCGGTGCCGGCGGCCACCGTCGGCGATTCGCGTGGATAGGGGATGTCGGAGGTGACGCCCACGTTGATCGCGCCGCAGATCGGGTCCGCGCGTTCGACCTCCTGCACCACGAAGATGGCCGAGTCCCCCGGGGTCAGGGTGCGGCCGAACACCCGCGTCCCCGCGTCGGTGGAGTTCCCGGAGTCCGCCAGGTATCCGGTCTGCGGGTTGGCCTGGTCCAGGCCGAAGCCGTAGAGCAGCGGCATCACGGGCTTGGCGCACGCCGACGCAGCCGTGTACGTCAGGCACTCCGGCGAGGTCCCCGCGTTGGCCACGGCGAACACCCCGGCGATATACCGGGGCGTCGCGTTGAAGAGGGCCGGCACCGGCTTGCTGGAGCCGCACGCGGCGATAGCGCCGTCGCGGTTCAGGCGCCCGGTCATCAGCGCGGCTCCCGGGCTCGTGAGCGGCGACACGGATGTCGTCGGCATGACGGTCGTGGCGGCCGGCGCGGAGCCCGCCCAGCAGGCCGACGCCACCAGCGCGCCGAGCATCAGACGGATCAGCAGGGCGCACGCCGGGGTATCGGACACCGCCTGACCGTACTCCCACCAGCCCGCACGTCAAGCACGAGCGCGTCTCCGGGCCGGGCGGCGCCTCAGCGGTGGTCGCTGCCGGCGGACGCCGGCGGGCGGGACTCCTCGGCCAGCGAGGTGATGCTGAGCAGGCCGCGGGCGGCTTCCTCCAGGACGCCGGTGGCCTCCTCGGCCGAGCGGGCGTAGAGCTCGACGAGCAGGTGCACGGTGATGTGCTCGTCGTCGTCGTGGGTGTGGAAGCGCACGTGGGTGAAGAACTCGCGGGTGCCCGGGTCGCCGAAGGCGGCGTAGGACAGGGCGTCCCCGGCGTCGGGGCCGCTGCACGTCTCGACCTCGTCGACGTCGACCTGCACGGTGCACGACGCGACCCACGGGGTGCCGGCGATCATCCGCTCCCAGCGATCCTCGATCGGCTCCACGCGGCCGCCCGCGAAGGCGAGGTGGGGCTGGTCGTGCATGCAGTCCAGGCACTGCACTACGGCCTCCTGCAGCTCGTCGACCACGTCGGCGCGCTCGCCCGTGTCCGGATCGATGCGATGGATGCCCTCGTAATGCACCTGGACTTCGAGGTTCGTCGACCAGCAGCGGTAGCAGCGCAGCCAGGCACGGGCTTCGATGGGGCTGTCCATGTCGCCATTCTATGCTCCGGCGATGACCGCCACGGTGCTCTACGAGACAGCCGGGGGTGTGGCCACGCTGACGCTCAACCGGCCCGACCGCCTGAACACGATCGATCCGGAGCTCATCGCGGACCTCAACGCGGCGCTCGACCGGGCCGAGGACGACCCCGCCGTGCGCGTGATGCGCCTGCGCGGAGCCGGCCGCACCTTCTGCGCCGGGTACGACATCGGCTTCGGCGCCGAGGTCATGCGCGACAGCGAGGGCGACGCCCCGTGGGACCCGATGGCCGACCAGCGGGTGATGCGCCGCTTCGTGGACACCTACATGCGCCTGTGGCGCTCGCCCAAGCCGGTGATCGCCCAGGTGCACGGGTTCTGCGTCGGCGGGGGGACCGACTTCGCCCTCTGCTCGGACCTCGTCGTGTGCGCGCAGGACTGCCGGCTGGGCTACCCGCCCGCCCGGGTTTGGGGCTCACCGACCACCGCGATGTGGATGTACCGGGTCGGGCTGGAGCGCTCCAAGCGGCTGCTGCTCACCGGCGACGCCGTCGACGGCCACACCGCGGTCGACTGGGGCCTGGCCAGCGAATGCCATCCGGAGGCCGACCTCGATGCGGCGGGGATGGCCCTGGCCGAGCGCGTGGCCCGGCTCCCCGCCAACCAGCTGCAGATGATGAAGCTCCTGGTCAACCAGGCCTTCGAGGCGATGGGCCTCTCCGGCAGCCAGCTGGTGGGGACGCTGCTGGACGGCGCCGCCCGTCACACCCCGGAGGGCATGCGCTTCTCCCAGGACGCTCTCACCGACATCGGCGCGGCCGTGCGCGAACGCGACGCGCCCTTCGGCGACTACGGCCAGGGGGACGGCCACGTCTGAGTCGCGCGGGCTCCCGGTCGGCGTGGTGCTGGCCGGCGGCGCCGGGCGCCGCCTGGGCGGCGACAAGGCGATCGCGGTGCTGGACGGCCGCCCGCTCATCGCCTGGCCGCTGGACGCGCTGCGTGCGGTGCTCGGCGCGCGGGTGGCGGTCGTCGCCCGCGCCGACAC
>CAZXNX010000264.1:0-4193 GCA_964642225.1 uncultured Solirubrobacteraceae bacterium
CCAGCTCGCGGCCGAGGAAGATCGAGATGATCGCCGGCGGGGCCTCGTTGGCCCCCAGGCGGTGGTCCTGGCCGACGTTGGCGACCGAGGCCCGCAGGAGCTCCTGGTGCTTCTTCACGGCCTGCACGACGGCCACGCAGAAGAACAGGAACTGCAGGTTCTCGGCCGGAGCGTCACCGGGCTTGAGCAGGTTGCTGCCCGTGTCGGTGCCCATCGACCAGTTGTTGTGCTTGCCCGACCCGTTGACGCCGGCGAACGGCTTCTCGTGGAGCAGGGCGACCAGGCCGTAGCGCCGGGCCACGTTCTGGATGATCTGCATCGTGAGCTGCTGGTGGTCGGACCCGACGTTCGAGTTCTCGAAGATCGGGGCGATCTCGTACTGCGCCGGGGCGACCTCGTTGTGGCGGGTCTTCACCGGGATGCCGAGCTTGCGCAGCTCGATCTCCAGCTCGAGCATGAAGGCCAGCACGCGCTCGGGGATCGACCCGAAGTAGTGCTCGTCGAGCTCCTGGCCCTTGGGCGGCTGCGCGCCGAACAGCGTGCGGCCGGTGAGGTAGAGGTCGGGACGCTCGTAGAAGTACTGCTCGTCGATGAGGAAGTACTCCTGCTCGGGCCCGACGGTGGTGAACACGTGCTGCGTGTCCTGGTCACCGAAGATGCGCAGCGCCTTGACGGCCGCCGTGCTGAGGGCCTCCATCGAGCGCAGGAGCGGGATCTTCTGGTCGAGCGCCTCGCCCGTCCACGACACGAACGCCGTGGGGATGGCCAGGAACGTGCCGTTGGGGTTCTCCAGCACGAAGGCCGGCGACGTCGGGTCCCAGGCGGTGTACCCGCGGGCCTCGAAGGTCGCGCGCAGTCCGCCGCTGGGGAAGGACGACGCGTCGGGCTCGCCCTGGATCAGCTCCTTGCCGGAGAACTCGGCGATCGTCGCGCTGTCGCTGACCGGGTTGTAGAACGAGTCGTGCTTCTCGGCCGTGAGGTTCGTCAGCGGCTGGAACCAGTGCGTGTAGTGCGTGGCGCCCTTCTCGAGCGCCCAGTCCTTCATCGCCTGCGCGACGACGTCCGCCAGGCTCGGGTCCAGGGCCTCGCCCCGGGAGATCGTGGCCTGGAGCTTCTTGAAGACGTCCTTGGGGAGCCGGGAGCGCTGGGCCTCCAGCCCGAACACGTTGCTGCCGTACTCGTCCTCCGGACGGCCGGCGGGCGTGCTCGGGCCGTCGCTGCTCCACTGCGCGGCGGTGACGTTGTGCTGACGAGTTCTGCTCATGGGGGAGTTCTGTCCTCCTGCGGGATGGCGTAGTACGGCAATAGTCCATGCACGGTAGGGCCCGGGCGCCATCCTCACATTATCCCGCTGTCCAAACCGCGACGGGGGTGGCTCGCCCGTCGGGCGAGGTGCCCCGCGCCCCCGGATCAGCGGTTCTTCACGCACGCGAGAACAACCCGGGGAGCGGCCGCCCGGGCTGGTCGCCGACCGGTTGGCCACACCGGCCAACCCCGTGTCGACCGGATGGCGAAGTCCCCCCGGCGAATCTTCGACAGCCGTCCAAAGAGGATCCGCGCCCCTCAGGCGACACTGGCCGTCGTATTCCTACTCAGGAGGATCCATGAGACGTTTGTTCGCGGCCCGCGCACTCTGTGCTGGTTTCGTGGCCATGTTGATGGTGCCGGCGACGGCTTCCGCAGATGGCTTCAGCAATTTCCCCGAGAAGGGGCTCCCACAGTCCGTGGGGATCAACAGCATGTGGGTGATCGTGGCCGGCGTGCTGGTCATGTTCATGCAGGCGGGGTTCATGTTCCTGGAGGTTGGTTTCTCCCGGGGCAAGAACGCCGGCACCGTGGTGGCCAAGATCCTCACGAACTTCTCGATCGCGGCGCTGCTCTACTGGGCGGTCGGCTTCGCGTTCGCGTTCGGTGGCCCGCTCGGCCACGTGATCGGCACCGAGGGGTTCTTCCTCGACAACTACGGTGGTGATCAGCTGAAGGCATTCCCGATCATGGGGCTGTCCGACGCGACGATCGAGTCGAAGTTCTTCTTCCAGTTCGTGTTCTGCGCGGTCTCCCTGGCCATCGTCTGGGGCACCACGCTCGAGCGGATCAAGTTCGGCGTCTACATCATCTACGCCATCATCTTCTCGGCGCTGATCTACCCGATCTTCTCGGGCTGGGTCTTCGGCGGCGGCTGGCTGCAGAACGACCTGGGCATGCAGGACTTCGCCGGTTCCACGGCGGTCCACCTCATCGGTGCGACGGCCGGCCTGGCGGTGCTGCTGCAGCTCGGGCCGAGGCGCGGGAAGTACGGCGCCGACGGCAAGCCGCGGGCCATCCCCGGTCACAGCATGCCGTGGTTCGGCCTCGCCGTGGTCATCCTGTGGTTCGGCTGGTTCGGGTTCAACCCCGGCTCCACGCTCAACGCGCTCGACGGCCGCTTCACGGCCATCCTGCTCGTCACGAACCTCGCGGCGGCGGCCGGCGTCATCGGCGCCATCATCGTCGCGAAGCTCAAGACGGGCTCGATCGACATCGGCATGGCGGGCAACGGCGCGATCGGCGCGCTGGTGGCCATCACCGCACCCTCGGGCTACGTGGCTCCGTGGGCCGCCGTGATCATCGGCTTCGTCGCCGGCATCATCGTGCCGCTCGGCGTCTACGCCATCGACAAGAAGCTGGACGATCCGGTCGGCGCGCTCACCGCACACGGTCTGTGCGGCATCTGGGGCACGCTGTCCTGCGGCATCTTCACGTCGACGGCGCTGGCGGAGTACAACGCGGTCGGTGACCCCGGCCTCTGGTACAGCGGCAGCTTCCACCAGCTCGGTGTTCAGGCACTGGGTGTCGTGGTGGTGTTCGCCGGTGTGTTCATCTCCAGCACCATCGTGTTCTGGGTCATCAAGAAGACCTACGGCCTCCGCGTCACCGCTGAGGAAGAGGATGCTGGCCTCGACATCTCCGAGCACGGCATGTACGGGTACCCGGAGCAGTTCATTCCGGCGCCCGAGCTCGTCGGCTACGGTGCGGTCCCGACCACGAAGGAGGCAACGGCATGAAGATGGTGGTGGCATACATTCGTCACGAGGCGTTTGAGCCCATTCGCACGGAGCTCCTGGAGCTCGGATTCCCGTCCCTCAGTGTCACTGAGGTCAAGGGGTCCGGTCGCCAGCGCGGCATCACGGAGCACTACCGAGGGGCGACGGTGACGAACTACCTGCGCCCGAAGATCAAGATCGAGTGCGTCACCGCCACGGGCGACGTGGGCACCGTGGTGGACACGGTCCTCAAGCACGCCCGCACGGGTGCCGTCGGGGACGGCAAGGTGTTCATCATCCCCGTCGAGGAGTCCTACCGGATCCGCACCGGCGAGTCCGGTGACGAGACGCTGCAGTTGCACCCGGACGCCGCATCGGAGAACGGGTAGTCAGTGGCAATGGTCGAGGCGGCGCCGCCTGAAGACAGGAAGCCCGCCTCGACACCGCCCCTGGGGCTCGTAGAGCGCCTCAGGGCGGTCCACCTGCAAATGGTGGAAGCGGTACTCGGAGGCGAGGGGCTCGGCACGGTTGCCGCCCTCGCCGCCGACGCCGTCGGAGCACCGGTGGCCATCTGCGTTCCCCGCCTGGGGATCAGCGTGGCCTCCCCCGACGCATCCCCGGTGATCGTCGAGGAGGTCGCCCACTACGTCGGCGACCGCACCCGCGATCGCCCGGCCGAGGTGCCCAGCGCGCTCACCTCGGAGATCCCCATCACGTCCGGCGACGAGGTCGTCGGGGCGGTCGTGCTGTTGGCCGGGCGGGAGCCCGCCGCGCCCGAGGCCGCCGAATTCCTGCATCTTGCCGCCGTCGCCTCGCTCACCGAGGTGGCCATCGAGGAGGCCCGCGAGGAGGTCGAGCAGAACCTGCGCGGCTCCTTCCTCGAGGACCTGCGCTCGCGCCCCGACCTGGAGCCGCGCGAGATCGTCCGCCGCGCCGGCCGGCTCGGCTGCGACCTCTCCCGAGGCGCGGTCGTGCTCTGCGCCGAGCTGACCACGGACCGCCCGCGCCACGTCGTCGCCACGATCTGCGGGGAGTACCCCGGGGCGCTGGCCCAGCACATGGACGGCGCCACGGCGCCGCCCGCCGGCCCGTCCACGCCCGCCGCGGGCCGCGTCTACGCGCTGCTGCCCGCCACCGGCGGGGACGAGGCGCCGGAGGCCACCCTGGAGG
>CAZXNX010000265.1:0-4184 GCA_964642225.1 uncultured Solirubrobacteraceae bacterium
CGGCATCACCATGGCGGTCGAGCTGCCTGGGCGGGTCTGCGTCGCCGCCACCCGATACGTCTCGCGGCCAGGGCCGCGACCGGCCTCCTAGCCGGAGGGCGCGACGGCGCCTCCGCTGTCGCCGCCACCGCCGCCCGACGGTGCGGTGGGCTCTGCGGGCGCGGTGCCGCCGCCGGTGTCGCCACCACCGGTGCCACCGCCCCCGGTGCCGCCACCCGTGTCGCCGCCACCCGTCGTGTAGCCGCCGCCGGTGTCCCCGGTGCCGCCGCCCGTCGTGCCGCCGGTGCCGCCGGTGCCGCCCGTGTCACCCGTGCCGGAGGACGTGTCGCCGCCGCCACCCTGGGTGTCCGGCGAGGGCACGGGGTTGGAGGCGTCGCCCTCGACGGTGGAGGTGTCGGGGACCGTCTTGCCGGACTGCTCCGCGCGGCGGGCCTCGCGGTCGGCGTCGATGATGCCCGCGGCGACCATGAAGTCGTGCCAGATGAGCGCCGGGAAGGTGCCGCCCTCGACCGGTGAGCCCTCGAAGTCCGTCTCCATCGACTTGGTGCTGTTGGGGTACCCGACCCACACCGCCACCGTGTACCGCTCGGTGAAGCCGACGAACCAGGCGTCGCCGTAGCCGGAGGTCGTGCCCGTCTTGCCCGCCGCGATCTGGCCGTCGCCGAGCTGCGCGCGCCGGGCCGTGCCGGACGTCACGACGGTCTGCAGGACCTGCTTCATGGCCTCGGCGTTGGCGGGGTCGATCACGCGCTTCTTGATCGTGCGGTTGCGATCGACCTTCTTGCCGGACTTGGCCACGGTCACCCGCCGGATGCCCACGGGCCCGCCGTCGGGCGCGCCGAGCGTGCCGTTGATGCGGTCGCCGCCCGTCGCGATGGTCTCGTAGGCGTGGGCCATGTCCAAGGGGCTGACGCCGGTCTTCAGGCCGCCGAGCGTCATCGCGTAGTTCGTCGAGATCGGGCTGCGTATGCCCATCTTCCAAGCGGTCTTGGCCACCTGCTTGGTGCCGACCTGGATGCCCACCTCGGAGTACACGGTGTTGTCGGAGTACGTCATCGCCGAGCCGAGGCTCATGGGCCCGTTGTAGGCGGGGATGTCGTTCTTGACCGGGAAGTACTCGACGGGATGGGTGTCGGGGATCTTGAAGACCTTCTTCTCCGACACCCAGGTCGAATCCACGCCGATGCCCTGCGACAGCGCGGTGGCCAGGATGAACGGCTTCATCGCCGAGCCCGGCTGACGGCGCCCCTGGGTGGCCAGGTTGAAGGGGGTGGTCTGGTAGTCCTGCCCGCCGACCATCGCCCGGACCTCACCGGTCTTGTTGTCGATCACGACCATCGATGCGGTGGGGCCCTCGGGGTTGCCCAAGTAGTTCTTGATCGACTGCTCGGCCGCCTTCTGCAGGTCGAGGTCGATGGTGGTCTGCACCTTCAGCCCGCCCTCGAACGCCTTGCGCGCGCCGTACTTGTCGACGAGCTGCTGGCGCACCCAGGAGGCGAAGTACGGCGTCTTGGAGGCGATCGACGGCGGCCGCACCTGGTCTCGCGAGGGCATGGGCACGCGCACGGCGTCGCGGTAGTCCATCGGCCGCAGATGCCCCTGCTGCAGCATCTTCTTGAGCACGACATTGCGCCGGTCCAGCGCCGCCTTGGGGTGCGCGACCGGGTCGTTGCCGCTCGGGCTCTGGATGATGCCGGCCAGCATCGCCGCCTCGGCCGGATAGAGCGTCTCGGCGCAGGGCACCATCGTGCCCTTGACCTGCTCGCCACAGCCGGGGTGGTTCCACCCGAAGTAGGTGCGCGCGGCGCTCTCGATGCCGTACGCGCCGTTGCCGTAGTAGATCGAGTTGAGGTACTGGGTGAGGATCTTGTCCTTGGACCACTTGCGCGTGAGGTGGTAGGCCAGCGCCGCCTCGCGCAGCTTCTCGAAGACGGTGCGCTTGGTCTGCGCCTGCATCGCGTTCTTGACGAACTGCTGGGTGATCGTCGAGCCGCCCTGCGCGGCGCGCTGCTGGACCACGTCCTGGAAGAACGCGCGCCCCATCGCCTTGAGGTCGACGCCGGAGTTCTCGTAGAAGCGCTCGTCCTCGACGGAGACCACCGCGAACTTCATGACCGCCGCGATCTGCTTGGAGTCGACCAGGATCCGATGCTGGTTGTTGGCCAGCACGCCGATCGGGCGTCCGTGCACGTCGGTCATGTAGGAGTTCTGGGCCTCCTGGTACTCCTTGCGGTTCTCGAGGGCGGGCAGGTCGGAGGCGACCGCCATCATCATCCCGAAGAGGGTTGAGACGATCGCCAGGGCGGCCAGCGGCACGAGCAGCAGCAGCAGTCGCAGCTTGCGCACGCGCGGCTTGGCTCGCTTGGGCGAGTCCGCTTCCAGCGCGGGGATGTCAGAGGGTGCGTCGTCGCTCATGGTGGTCGTCGCGCGTCGGGCGAAACCGCATCTCACGTGCACGCGGCGGCGGCGTGCAGGGCGTCCGGTGGGCGGCCGGGGGCCGCTCACTGCTCCCGGCAGACTAGCATCCGCCCGGATGGAGTCCGCCGGTTCCGATGCGCAGTTCCTCACCCGCAACGTGGCGGAGTCGCTGCCGGCCGGGGCGCTGGAGCGACGGCTGGCCGAGGCGGCCGAGGCGGGCCGTCCGCTGCGTGTCAAGCTCGGGCTCGACCCGACGGCCCCCGACATCCATCTCGGGCACACCGTCGTGCTGCAGAAGCTGCGGGAGTTCCAGGACCTCGGCCACCGCGTCGTCCTCATCGTCGGCGACTACACCGCGCGCGTGGGGGACCCCAGCGGCCGGTCCAGCACCAGGCCCCAGCTCACCGGCGAGGAGATCGACGCCAACGCCCGCACGTACCAGGAGCAGGCCTTCACCGTCCTGGACGACGATCCCGACCGCCTGGAGGTCCGTCGCAACGGCGAATGGCTGGACATGCGCGCGGAGGAGCTCTTCGCGCTGGCCCGCACCACCACCGTCGCCCAGCTGCTGGAGCGCGACGACTTCGCCAAGCGGTACGCGGCAAACCAGCCGATCTCGGTCCTCGAGCTCCTGTACCCGCTGATGCAGGGGTACGACTCCGTGGCGATCACCGCCGACGTGGAGCTGGGCGGGACCGACCAGACCTTCAACCTGTTGCTCGGTCGCGACGTACAGCGCGCGTACGGGATGGGCCAGCAGTGCGTGCTGACCATGCCCATCCTCCCGGGCACCGACGGCGTGGAGAAGATGTCCAAGTCCCTGGGCAACCACATCGGGGTCACGGAGCCGCCCGCGGAGATGTACGGCAAGACGCTGAGCATCCCCGATGCAGCCATGGAGCCCTGGTACGCCCTGCTCTTCGGCGAGACGGTCCCGGACAGCGGGCCCCGGGAGGCCAAGCGGGCCCTCGCCCGCCGGGTGGTGGAGCGCTTCCACGGCCCCGACGCCGCGCGCGACGCCGAGGCCGGGTTCGACCGGATCTTCGTGGAGCACGCCGCCCCGGACGACATGGACGAGTTCGTCCTGGCGCCGGACACCGGCACCGAGGCGCACCTGCCGGCGGTCATCGCCGCCGCGGTGGGCGTCTCCCGCTCGCAGGCACGCCGGCTGCTGCAGCAGGGCGCGGTGAGCCTGGACGGTGAGCGCGTCGAGGTGCAGGACATGCCTGCGGCGGGTCTCGACGGAGCCGTGCTGCAGGTCGGCAAGCGGCAGTTTCGCCGTCTGCGGCTGGCCTGAGCGCCCCGATCTGGCACCCGCGAGGGGGTCGCGACGCACGCCGCCGGGCCGTCCCCTATTGTTCCGCCTCGAACGGAAGGCGACGCAAACGACACGGCCAGGGAGCTTGCTCCTGATGCCTTGGTTTGCTAGCATCTCCGGTCCGCTCCTGGGCCTCGGCTCGGGACGCGCAACTCCAGGACGGCATCCCCGTCCGCGAGAAGTGCGACGGTCTTTGAAAACTCAACAGCATGCGCACTTCCGCCGAGCAATCGGTGGGGTGTGCGTCCAGATTCGTCCGCCGGCCTTTGGCCGGTGGTACTAAGAATGAACTGTCGTAGGAGAGTGGCCCGGTGTACAGCGGTCACTCAGCCAGCACCTACGACACGCTTTTCGTGACGATCTACTCGCCCTGAGGCGGTAGGTCAGAAGTTCTTCACGGAGAGTTTGATCCTGGCTCAGGACGAACGCTGGCGGCGTGCTTAACACA
>CAZXNX010000266.1:0-4169 GCA_964642225.1 uncultured Solirubrobacteraceae bacterium
CGTCATGTCTCGCCCGGCTCACGGCGGCGGGGCCGGCGTCCGCGGAGGCCGCGGGCCGCCCGCCCTGCGCGCGCAACGACCACGCGCCGATCCCGACGACGAGCAGCGCCGCCACGCCGTAGGCCACGAGGCGGGAGACGGGCAGGTCGGGCATGCCCTGAACCTAGGCTCGATCGCGTGCCGTGTCCGTCTCCGTCCGTGCCGGTTTCGTGGCGTGTTGGCAACACCTTTGTGACCGCTCCTGATTCTGGAGCGTGGACCCACCGACATCGGTTACGGTCGCGTCAGCGCCACCCCGGCGCAGGTCCGGTCCCGAGGAGAATCATGGTCACGTCCCGTCGTCCCGCCGCTCTGTCCACGCCGCGCGCGCTCGTGCTGCTCGCCCTCACGGGCCTGCTCACCCTGCTGGCCCTCACGCCGGCCGCCCAGGCCAAGAAGGCGAAGACGAAGGTGACGATCTCGGCATCCACCCTCGGCCAGACCTCGGTCCTCAAGGCCAAGAAGGTCACCGTCTCGGTCAAGGCGTCCGCGGCCGGCAAGATCGGCCTCTCGCTGAGCCTGCGCCAGGGCAGGAAGGCGACGACGCTGACGTCCTCGCGCACCGTGAAGGTCAAGCGCAACCGCACGGCCAAGGTCAGCCTCACCCTCTCCAAGGCGGGCCGCGCCGCGCTGGCGAAGTGCACCACCGCCACGGTGAAGATCACCGCCCGCCTCACCGTCGGGCGCAAGCACGTGACCGCCACCAAGACCGTCAAGGTCACGCTCGGCGCGAGCTGCAAGATCGTCCCGCCGCCGGTCGACCCGCCGCCGCCCCCGGCCGCCGACCCGTGCGACCCGATCGATCCGGGGAACTGCCTCTACCCCTTCCCCAGCGACTTCTACACCGTCGCCGACTCCTCCACGCCGACCGGGCGTCGCGTGAACTTCCCCGCGGCGGCGATGCCCACGAACAAGTCGGGTGTGCAGGTCGATCCGACCCAGTGGAACCTCAACGACGGCTTCAGCCCGGGCAGCTCGATCATCACCCGCGTCCCCGGGCTCGACAACCCGGGGGCGGTCGCCAACTCCCACCTGCCTCCGGTGACCGACATCGGTCGCTACGCCGACCCGGACGCCGGCGTCGTCGTCATCGACACCACGACCGGCAACCGCTGGCCGGTGTGGGCCGAGATCGACAGCAACGCGGCCGACGACGCCCACCGCACGCTGATCGTGCGACCGGCCAAGAACTTCCTGGAAGGCCACCGCTACGTGGTGGGCCTGCGGAACCTGCGTGACGCGGCCAACGCGCCGATCGCCCCCAACCCGGCGTTCCTGGCCTACCGCGACGGGACGGCCACCGACGCGCGCGCCGCCCACATGGACGGCGTGTTCGCCACGCTGTCGGCCGCCGGCGTGGCCCGCGACAGCCTCAACCTGGCCTGGGACTTCACGGTCGCCAGCCGCGAGGGCCTGTCCAAGCGGGCCCTGGCCATCCGCGACGACGCCTTCCACCAGCTCGGCGACGACAACCTGGCGGACGAGGTCGTCCCGCCCACGTCGCACGCCCCCGAGTACCACATCGACACCGACTGCCGGCCCAACAACGCCGGCGGCGGCTGCCCCGCCGACGACGTCGGCCGGGCCTCCAACCCGAAGTTCGTCGCCGCCATCGCCCACCAGCTCAAGGGCACGTTCACCGTGCCCTGCTACCTGACGAGCCCCAACTGCGCGACGGGCGGGTCCTTCACGCTCGACGCGGACGGCAAGCCGACCCAGCACGGGACGATGCAGGCCCGGTTCGTCTGCAACATCCCCCAGTCCGCCAGCAGCGGCAACAAGGCGTTCACCACCCTCTACGGCCACGGCCTGCTCGGCGACTACGACGAGGCGGGCGGCTCCGACAACGTGTGGGCGCTCGGGCAGGAGAACAACGTGATCGTCTGCGCCACCGACTGGAGCGGGCTGGCCGAGGACGACGTCCCCACCGCCATCCAGGCGCTCATCGACATCTCGAAGTTCCCCGCGCTGGCCGACCGGATGCAGCAGGGATTCCTGAACTTCATGTACCTCGGCCGGCTGATGCACACGACGGCCCTGCAGGGCGGCATGGCCAAGGAGGCCGGGTTCGGCGATGTCATCGACACCACCCACGTGGCCTACTACGGCAACAGCCAGGGCGGCATCATGGGCGGCGCGCTGACCGCGCTGTCGCCGGACATGACGCGCACCTCGCTCTACGTGGGCGCCATGAACTACTCGACGCTCCTGCCGCGCTCCGTCGACTTCGACGACTTCAAGCCCGTGGTCTACGGCCTCGGCTACCCCGACACCATGGAGCAGCCGCTGATCCTCGCGCTCCTGCAGATGCTCTGGGACCGCGGCGAGCCCAACGGCTACGCCCATCACATGACGACCGATCCCCTCCCCAACACGCCCCCGCACCACGTCCTGCTGGAGATGGCGCTCGGCGACCACCAGGTCTCCAACGTCGCGTTCCTCGTCGAGGCCCGCACGATCGGCGCGAAGATCCGCACCAACCAGACGATCGCCCCCCAGCGGATCGCCGAGTCCGGCGCTCCCGACCTGTTCTGGGGCGTGCCGACCATCGACTCGAGCGCGCTGCCCACCACCGACAACGGCATGGCCGTGTGGGACATCGGGCCGCTGCGTCCCAAGCCGGGCGGCGGGCAGACCGGCGTGCCGATGCCGCCGATGACCAACGTGGCCCCGTCCGACGCGGGCCAGGATCCCCACGACTACGTGATCGACAATTCGCCGGCGATCCGCAAGCAGATCTCGGACTGGATCCGGGCCGGCGGCCAGTTCAACGAGCAGCCCCGCACCGCCGGCGACGGCTGCGGCGTCGGCTCGTTCTGCAAGCTGCCCGACAGCATCTGGGACGGGACCTTCCCGGGCTGACCGTCGCAGGCCACCCCGCCCACCGGATAGGCTGCGTACCAGTCAAGAACTGACTGGTACGCAACTCTGGGTCACGGGGGTCGGGAAATGAAGTCGTCGTGGATCGCGCTGTGCTGCTGCCTCGCCGCCGTCGCCGTGCTGCCGTCGGGCGCCGCCGCCGCGGACCCGCCGCCCCTGCCGTCCACCGACGCCTTCTACACGGCGCCCAGCCCGATTCCCGACGTGGCGCCCGGCACGGTGCTGCGCTCGCGGCCCGCCCCGTGGGCCGAGCCCGGCTACGGGACGACCATCCAGGCCTGGCAGCTGCTCTACCGCACCACCGACACCCACGGCCGCCCGCAGGCCGCCGTCACCACGCTGCTCGTTCCCACCGCGACGGCCCCGGCGGGCGGGCGGCGGCTCGTGGCCTACGCCATCGCCGAGGACGGGCTGTCCACCGCCTGCGCTCCCTCGTACCAGATGCGCCAGGGCATCCGGCCCAACGAGGCCGCGCCGCTCCTGCGCGCCGGGACGGCGCTCGTGGTGCCCGACTACGAGGGCCCGGACTCCGCCTTCACCAGCGGGATGCAGGCCGGCCACGCGATCCTCGACGCGATCCGGGCCGCCACCTCGTTCGCCCCCGCGGGGTTCCCGGGGCGCAAGACCCGGGTGGGGTTGTGGGGCTACTCGGGCGGCGGGCAGGCCGCGGCCTGGGCGGCCGAGCTGCACGGTGAGTATGCCCCGGACGTCGACGTGGCCGGCGTGGCGTTCGGCGGCGCCCCGGCCGACATGGGAGCGACGCTGCACGTCCTGGACGGCGCGCCCTACTCGGGCGTCGTCTTCCTCTCCGCCATCGGCCTGAGCCGTGCGTACCCCGAAGCGAAGTTCACGTCCCTGTACAACGCCAAGGGCCGGGAGATGCTCGCCGACCTGGCCGACGCCTGCCTGACCAAGGCCGTCGTCGGCTACGGCGGTCAGCGGCTGGCCGACTACGTGACCGTGCCCGACGTCCGGGCGGTGCCGGCCTTCCGCAAGGTGCTCAAGCAGGTCAACCTCGGCCAGCGGGCGCCCGGCTTCCCGGTGCACGTCTACCAGGGCACGGGCGACGAGCTGAACCCCGTCACCGCGGCCGACGCCCTGGTCACGACGTACTGCCGCGCGGGCACGCCGGTCGACTACTCGCGCCTGGACGGCAAGGACCACCTCGGCGCTGGCACCGTGGGCATCCCCGCCGCCATCGCCTGGCTCCAGGACCGGCTCGGCGGCGTCGCCGCCCCCAGCACCTGTCC
>CAZXNX010000267.1:0-4145 GCA_964642225.1 uncultured Solirubrobacteraceae bacterium
AGAGCCCGAGATCGGATTCGAACCGATGACCTACCGCTTACAAGGCGGTTGCTCTGGCCAGCTGAGCTACTCGGGCGCGGCTGGGAACCGTACCGCGGGTCAGGCCGGCGGGTTCAGGCGCCGCTCGACCTCGCCCAGCACCGTGCCGAAGAGGAGATGGCGCCAGGTCGCCTGGGCGAACGCGGCGCGGCTGCCGCCGAGGGTGGGAAGGCGGTCGCGGGCAGGGTGGAAGCGGTCCACCAGCGTGACCGCGGGCCAGCTGGCCAGATGCTCGGCCATCCCGGCGGCCGGGCCCTTGGCCCAGGCGGGGAGCGGCATCAGGGGGGCGACGTTGGCGTACACCGCGCCGAAGGCGGCCCCGTTGGCCACGTGCAGGACGATGCCCAGGGGCCGCGAGGCGGGGCCCCGGGTGACGGCCGTGCCCAGGAGCTCGGCGTCGTCGTAGGGGACGCCGAAGACGCGCATGTCCGGCCGTTGCTGGGCCCACCACACGGCGGCGGCGGTGGCGCCGGCGAGGGCGCCACGGAGGGTTCGGGTGCGGTCGATGGTCATGAGGGGCTCCGGCGGCGGGTCGGTTGACTGTAACCGCGACCGGCTTACGGGGATATCACCGACGTGGATCACGACGCGTTGCAGGAGAGGGCGAGGACCCGCGGAGTCAATCCGCTCGTGTACTGGATCGTCCGCGCCTTCTTCCAGCCCTTCTTCCACCTGTACTTCCGCCTCAGCCGCGTCGGCCGCGAGCACGTGCCCCAGGAGGGGCCGGTCATCTTCGCGTGCAACCACCGCTCCTTCCTGGATCCGTTCATCCTGGGGACGCTGGCCCGCCGCCCGCTGTACTTCGTGGCCAAGCAGGAGCTGTTCACCAACCCGCTGCTGCGCTGGTTCATCAGCTCGCTGGGCGCCTTCCCGGTCGCCCGCGGCACCGGCGACAACGGCGCGATGGACACCGCCCGCGCCATCCTGGAGCGCGGCGACTGCGTCGTCATCTTCCCCGAGGGCACCCGCGTGCGCCCCGGCCCGCTCGGCCCCGCCCGCCGCGGCGTCGGCCGCCTGGCGCTGGAGACGGGCGCCCCGGTCCTTCCCGTCGCCGTCATCGGCACCGAGAACATCCGCCGCGGCCTGCGCGTGCGGCCCCACAAGGTCCGCGTCCGCGCCGGCCGGGCACTGCGCTTCCCGATGGTGGAGGAGCCCTCGCGCCCGCTGGCCCAGGCCGTTACCGAGCGCATCTGGCCCTGCGTGCAGCTGCAGTGGGAGTGGCTCGGCGGCATGGCGCCCCTGCGCAGCGCGACCGTGCTGGGCGCCGGCTCGTGGGGGACCGGCCTGGCCGTCTCCCTCGATCGCGGCGGCATCGAGACCGCCCTGGGCTGCCGCGGGGACGCGCAGGTCGAGGCCATCGCCCGTGACGGCGAGAACCTCCACTACCTCCCCGGCGTGCCCATCGCCCCGTCGCTCACCGTGGCCCGCGCCTCCGCGCTGGACCTGGCCGGCCGCGACCTCGTCATCTTCGCGGTCCCCGCCCGCGACCTGCCCGCCCTCGTGGCCGCCCACGGCGACCGCCTGGCGCCCGGCACCCCGATCCTCGTCTGCTCCAAGGGCCTGCTGCCCAACGGGCAGCTGCCGTCCGAGTACGTCGGCGAGCGCTTCCCCGGCCACGACCTGGCCTGCCTCGGCGGCCCCGCCCACAGCGCCGACGCCCTGGCCCACGGCGCCAGCGTCGTCGTCGGCGGCGCCGACCCCGGATTCACCCGCCGCGTCGCCGACGCCCTGGCCAGCGCCGGCTTCGACGTGACCGACACCACCGACGTGCTCGGCGTGGAGCTCGCCGGCGTGGCCAAGAACGCCGCGGTCGTCGCCGCCTCCACCGCCGCCGTGGGCGGCCCCAACGCCGCCGGCGCCGCCGCCGGCAAGGTCTTCGCCGAGGTGCACGAGTACGCGAGGGCCCGCGGCGCCAGGGGCGACGCCTTCGCCGGCCTGGCCGGCGCCGGCGACCTCGTGGCCACCGTGGTCGCCGCGCCGAGCCGCAACCGCCGTGCGGGCGAGATGCTCGCCCAGGGGATCCCGTCCGCCGAGATCGGAACCTCCCGCCCCTGCGGGGCATAGGAGTCGCCCTGGGCCAGGCCGCCGAGGGCCTGGACGCCCTGCCCGTGCTGGCCGGGGCGCTCAAGGAGGCCCGGGTGACCGCTCCGGCGGTGACCGGGCTGGCCGCGGTCATCGAAGGCCGCCAGGACGCCGAGGAGTGGGCCGCCGCGCTCACCACTCCCGGCCGACCCCTCAAGCGCGCCGTCGCCTAAGGGCCTCAGTAGGCTGCGATGCGTGGACAAGGCCCAACTCGACGAGCAGTTCTCCGCGCTCTACAAGGCGCACCTGCGGGACGTCTACTCCTACGCCTACTACCGGGTGGGCAACCATCACGACGCCGAGGACCTGACGACGCAGACCTTCCTGCAGGCGTACCGGCACTTCGAGCGGGCCCAGCGGGAGTCCGACGGCCGGCCGCTGCGCCCGTGGCTGATCCGGATCGCGCACAACCTCGCCGCGAACCTGTACCGGGACCGCTCCCGCAAGCCGCAGACGCCGATCGACGACACGCAGCACCTGCGCACGCTGCACACGACGGAGGATCTCGTCGAGGGCCGGGACGAGCTGGCGCGCATTCTGGAGGGCGTCCAGCAACTGCCCGACGACCGGCGCGAGGCCCTGATCATGCGCTTCGCCCTGGGGATGGACAACCGGGAGATCGCCCGCGCCATGGGGAAGACCGACGGCGCCACGAAGGTCCTCATCCATCGTGCCATCAAGCAGCTCGAGCAGATCGTCGCCACCGAGGGTGTCGCATGAGCGCCTACCGCGGAGACGGCCGATGAGCTCTCCCGCCTCGGACCCGCTCCTGCCCGACCTGGAGGCCATGCTGCGCCAGGCGCTGCGGCCGGTCGACCCGCCCGAGGAGTTCCGCGTGACCTTCGAGGCCCGGCTGTCGGACATCGCCGAGGCCGCCCAGGAGGAGCTCGCCGCCTGGGAGCTGGAGACGATGAAGGACCCCCGCAACTGGGTGCGCCCCGTCGTCGCGGTGGCGGCCGGCTCGGCCGCCGGGGCGGGCCTGGTGGTGCTGCGCGTGCAGGCCACCCGCCGCCGGCGCCGCTCCCAGTCGCAGGATCCGTTCGACTACGCCCTGCGCACCGTCCGGGCGCTCGGCGCGGAGACCAAGAAGCTCCTCGGGGACTGAGGTTCTGCCGGAGCCGGGTGATCCGATCGGCCGTCCGGTGCGTTGAACCCCCTGACATGGATCCCCGCGCGCTCGCCGACGAAGACCTCATGCAGCGGCTGTGCGACGGCGACGACGCCGCGTTCGAAGTCGTCTACGAACGGCACGGCCGCGCCGCCTTCTCGCTCGCCTACCGCATCGTGGGCACCCGCGGCGCCGCCGAGGACGTCGTCCAGGAGGCCTTCCTGTCGCTGTGGCGGGCCGGCGGGCGCTACGACCCGACCCGTGGCAGCGTCCGCACCTGGGTGCTGGGGATCGTCCACCACCGCGCGATCGACAACCTGCGCCGCAGCGCCGTGCACAGCAAGCGCCGGGCCAGCGACGAGGGCATCGAGGAGCGGTTCGCCTCCCGTGACCGCACCGACGTGGAGGTCGCCCGGCGCGGCGAGGCCGAGCACGTGCGCACCGCCCTGGACACCCTGCCGCCCGACCAGCTGCGGGTCGTGGAGCTCGCCTACTTCGGCGGCTTCAGCCATTCGGAGATCGCGACGATGCTCGACATCCCGATCGGCACGATCAAGGGCCGCATGCGCCTGGGCCTGGAAAAACTGCGCCACCAGCTCGGTGGCCTCGTGGAGGTGACCCGATGAGCGACAGCGATCCCCGCGACGCCGCGCCGTTCCCGCACGCCGACAACGTCGGCGCCTGGGTGCTGGGCGCCCTGGACGAGGAGACCGCCCGCGACTTCGCGCAGGAGCTCCAGCGCTCCCCGCGGCTGCGCGCCGAGGTGGCGCGCCTGCAGCCCGTGGTCGACGCGCTCCCGATGGGCGTGGAGCAGATGTCCCCGCCCGCGTCGCTGCGCGACCGCATCATGGCCACCGTGCACGAGGAGGCGCAGCTGCAGCGCGCCGCCGCGGGCGAGCCGCGCGTGGCCCCGGCC
>CAZXNX010000268.1:0-4129 GCA_964642225.1 uncultured Solirubrobacteraceae bacterium
GTCCGTCACCGCGGCGCCGCGCCGAATGTCACCACCGTGACACTGCGGAGCGCCGGTCACGGGGAGGGCACCGAGCGGCGCGCTACCGCGACAGGCTGAAGCGGTACACGCCGTTGTCCGAGCGCACGCCGATCGGGCCGCGCAGCGTGCCGGCCAGGGCGGCGGCGATGCGCCGCTGGACGACGGTGCGGCCGTCGGCGACCACGACGAGGCCCATGGTGCCGTCCGGGTGGGGCCGGGTCCGCGCCACGAGCAGGTGGGTGGCGTGGTCGGCGACCGACGGGCTCGTCCCCAGCGCGACGCGGGCGACATCGGTGTAGCCGCGGTTGCCGCACTGCGCGGAGGTCGACTGCCCGGGGTTGCGCTTGACCGAGACGACGATCGCGTGCTTGGGGAACTCCCGCCACATCACGTAGAGGAGGTTGCACGGGTCGCCCGCGCGGAGCTTGAGCCCGACCTGGCGGCGGACCTGCCCGGACCCCAGCGGGATCGTCTCGTCGCTGGGCCCGCGGTAGCGGAAGCGCAGCCGGGCCGAGCGGGCGTGGCGCCCGTGGTCGCGCTGGACCGCGCGCATCTCGCCGCTGCGGGTGAGGAGCTGCCCCGAGGGCAGCGTCTCGATGGCGCCGCTGGTGACGTCCAGCGCCCGCTGGGGCACGGGCGTCCAGGCGGGGGCCGCGGCGGGCACGCCGAGCAGGGCGATGGCCACGGCGGCGAGGGGGAGAAGTCGGGCTCGGGGGGACATGAGGCCAGGCTAGGCGCCGGCCGCGCGCCCGTCCGTCACCGTCGCGACGGCCCGCGCGTCACCCCTGCGACACGGCCCGCGGCGCCCGCCGCGCGATGACGATGAACTCGTGGAGGTTGGGCACGACCTCGACCAGCTCGAGCGGCAGGCCGAACTCCTGGCCGGCACCGCGCACGAACGCCGCGAACTCGTCGGGGGTCCAGGCGTGGAAGTGGATGCTGTGGGCCCGCTCCTGCAGCACGGCCGCGTGGGCGGCGACATCCCCAGGCTCGATGTTGCCCAGGCGCGCGTCCACCAACCGGGCCCATTCCTCGTAGTGGGCGGCGCGGCTGTGCTCGGCGCCCTCACGGTGGTCGGCCGTCAGGTGCTCCCACGAGGTCCCCTCCCGCGCGACGTCGACGCCGGCGCCGCGATCGGGCACGGCCATGAACAGCGTGCCCCCGTCGCGCAGCACGCGGGCGTGCGCCAGCAGCGTGGCGATCGGGTCCTCCGTGTGCTCGATGAAGTGGTTGGCGATGACGAAGTCGGCCGACGCCTCGGGGAGCAGCGTGAGGGCCTCACCATCGTCGACCACGTCGGGGGCGACGAGCCGCTCGCCGGCCAGCTCCGGGTAGTGGCCCCGCAGGCCGTCGAGGTCGAGCCGGTCGACGTACCGCACGGTCACCCCGGGTGGGATCCACAGGGGCATGTGCAGCGCCCCGATCTCGATCCCGGAGCCGTGCAGGTACGTGCGGGCGAGCCGGCGGCGGGTGTGCTCGACCCGCCGCATGCCCGGCGAGAGTGCCCGCCGCACGCGGGGCGGCAGGAGACCCACGGCGCTCAGCCCGCGGCCGCGAGATTGCGCAGGAAGGCGTCGGGCTCGCGGAACATGATGTGGGCCTTGGCGGGCTGGTAGTCGAAGCCCACCTGCTCCAGCCAGCCCGAGTCGATGAGCCCGGCCAGGTCGTGCTCCTTGGGCCGGGCCGGGCCGTTGACGCCCTGGCCGTCGAGCGACCGCACGGTGGAGCCGCCGCACTGCTGCAGGGCGACCGTCTTGGGGTCGGGCAGGTGGGGCGGCTTCACGCGCGGCTTGGAGGACCAGTCGAAGGAGCGGGCGATGTTCTTGGCGTGGGCCACGCGCTTGGTCAGCGGGGCGAGGCCGAACTTGTAGGAGATCATCGCCAGGATCGACTCGAAGCCGTACTGCGTGTGGTTGACCGTCCCGGGCTTGACCCAGGGCGAGACGGCCACCGCGGGAATGCGGAAGCCCATCTGGCCGAAGTCCTCGTCGATGTTGGCCGAGGCGCGATCGTCCGGCACCCGCGGCGGCCGGACGTGGTCGAAGAACCCGCCCCACTCGTCGTAGACCACGAACAGCGCGCCGCGCCGGTACTGGGGCGACTCCATGAAGGCGTGGACGACGTCGGACATGAACGCCTGGCCGACCCGGATGTCGCCGTGCGGGTGCTCGTCCCCCGAGGTGCCCGCGTCCTCCCCCGCGAACGACGGGTCGACGAACGACACCGCGGGCAGCTTGCCCTTGGCGGCCAGCTCGTAGAACTCGGAGACCTTGCCGCTGCGGGCCAGCCCGGGCGCCCCCCACAGGGCCGACACCGGGATGTCGCTGTAGAAGTAGCGCGACGACACGCCCTTGGCGGCCAAGGCGGAGAAGATCGTCTGGTCGGGCAGCGGGGCGCCGAGCTTGTTGTTCTTGTTGCCGAACGACTGGCCGGCGTGCATGTAGTACCGGTTGGGATACGTCGAGGCCAGCAGCGAGCAGAAGAACCGGTCGTAGGTGGTGAACGCCTGCGCGGCGTGCCCGATGAAGGGCAGGTCCTTCTTGCCGTAGTAGCTGATCGAGAACATGTCGTTGTCGCCGGAGCGCAGGAACCCGTCGACCTTGCCGCCGTTGAACTGCGTGCGGCCGCCCGCCCAGCTGTGGTCCGGGTCGGGATGGGCGCAGCCCTGGAAGTCGTGGCCGAGCGGCGCGGTCTTGAAGGCCTTCCCGGTGATGTCCTTGTAGGTCAGGCCCGCCTGGCGGCCGTCGGCCCCGGGCAGCCACCCGAGGTAGTGGTCGAACGACCGGTTCTCCATCATCAGCACGACGAAGGTGTCGATCGGCAGGTTCCGGGGCGACGGGAGCTTCGCCCGGTTCTGCTTCTTCGCCGCCTCGGCGATCACCACGTCGGGGCCCAGCAGCACGCCGGCGCCGGCGGCCAGCCCGGCCGCCATGGCGGTGCGCTGCAGGAACTCGCGCCTGGTGCCGTACGCCTCGGGGTGCTCGGCGGCGAACTGCTCGTGCTGTGGGTCTCGGTGCATGAGGGCGAGCGTACGCGCTCGCGCGCACGCGGTGTGAACGATGCGTGACGACAGGTTGAGACGGTTGTGGGATTGACGGCGCGGGTCCCGCTGCGGCACAGTTGCGTCGATGGCACGGTCGGGGAACAGGGGCACCAGGATCCGCAGGGAGCACGTCGCGCTGGCGCTCGCCGCGGTCGCCCTCTTCGTGACGCTCGGCGGCCCCGCCTACGCCGCGAGCCTGATCAACGGCAAGACGATCAAGCCCAAGTCGATCACCGCCAAGCAACTCGCCAAGGGCGCCGTGTCGACCGCCGCGCTCAGCTCCTCCGTGCGCAAGTCGCTGAAGGGCACGGCCGGCGGGACGGGTCCCGCGGGCGCGGCCGGCGCCATCGGCCCCGCGGGCGACACCGGGGCCACCGGCAGCCCCACCGTCTACGACGTCTACGACAGCGCCGGCCGCCGCATCGGCCGCGACGCCGGCCTCCTCGTCTCCTACCAACTCGTCCTCAACGACGCCGGCGCCCTGCTGGCCTACAGCTTCGACACCGCCACCAGCCTCCCCGCGCCGCTCGGAGCCGGGACGCTCTTCTACAAGCAGGCCGGGTGTGGCGGGCAGCCGTACCTGGTGATGGGCATCACCGCACAGGCCACGGTGTTCCAGGAGCCCACCCCCGCGGTGGGCTCGACGATCTGGATCGAGGACCAGGCGCCGCCGGAGACGTTCACCTACCAGTCGACGCGCACCAACAACACCTGCACGAACGGCAGCGGTGCGGCCACCAGCGTCGTCCCCGCAAGGACGGCCGGCACCGTTCCCACCGTCCAGAAGCCCCTCGTCCTGAAGGCCGTCGGGTGATCCGATGAGCATGCGCCGCCTTCTCCCCCACGCCGCCCTCGCCCTCGCCGGGGTCGCGCTGTTCGTCGCCCTCGGCGGGCCGGCCTACGCCGCCCGCGCGATCAGTGGCACGAGCATCAAGCCCAAGTCGATCACCGCCACGCAGCTCGCCGACGGCGCGGTCACGCTGACCAAGGTCTCCACCGCGGCCCGGGCCGCCCTGCGCGGCGCCACCGGGCCGGCCGGCCCGGCCGGCGGCCCCGGCGCCAAGG
>CAZXNX010000269.1:0-4109 GCA_964642225.1 uncultured Solirubrobacteraceae bacterium
CGGAGCCGGCATCGGGCTCGGTGAGGACCATCGTCGCGCCCCACTCGCGCTCGACGGCGAGCTGGGCCCAGCCGCGCTGCTGCTCGTTGCCGAGCTTGTGCAGGACGCCGGCGAACGACGGGCCCGCGAGGTACATGAAGGCGGCCGGCTGCGCGCCGAGGACGAACTCGTTGATCGACCAGGCGACGATGGACGGGGCGGTGACGCCGCCCAGGGCCTCGTCGAGGCCGATCGAGAGCCAGCCGCCCTCGCGCCAGGCACGCGTGGAGGCCTTGAAGTCCTCGGGGAGCGTGACCGTGCCGGTCTCGGGATCGAACGTCGGGGGCGTGCGGTCGGTCTCGGCGAACGAGGCCGCGACCGGGCCCTCGGCGAGGCGGGAGGCCTCGGCGAGCATGGTGCGGACGGTGTCGCCGTCGAGGTCGGAGAACTTCTCGGTGGCGAGGATCTCCTCGACCTTCAGCGCTTCGAAGAGGTTGAACTCGAGATCGCGGACGTTGCTCTTGTAATGGCTCACGGGGTTCCTTGTCGATACGGGTTCGGCAGCGGTGCCCGTGGTCACGAGCAGAAGACACGCCGAAAAATAGCCGTACCGCGGCGTCATCGTCGGGCCGCGGCCGCCGGTGGCCCATCCGGCGATCCTGCGAGGGTCCCGTCATGGCCACCAAGATCAGCAACACCGACCGCTATGCCGCCACCCCCGAGCAGCTGCTCGACATGATGCGCGACGAGGCGTACTGGTCGGCCAAGTACGAGGACCTCGGGGCGAGCGAGTTCACGCTCGAGGAGTTCGCCGACGAGGGCGGCACCCTCCGGGTGAAGGGCCGCCGGGTCGTGCCCGCCGACCTGCCCAGCGTCGCCAAGAAGGTGATCGGCGACACCAACACGGTCACCCAGTCCGAGGAGTGGCGCTCGGAGGGCGACGGCTACACCTGCGACTTCGCGGTGGAGATCGCCAACGTCCCGGGCGGGATGAAGGGGTGGATGAAGATCGTCCCGGCCGGGGAGGGTGAGAGCGACTGGATCCTCGAGTACACGATCAAGGTGTCCATCCCCCTGATCGGCGGCAAGCTCGAGGGCGTGATGAAGGACGAGACGCGGGCCAATCTCGAGAAGGAGTTCGCCTTCAACAGCCGGTGGGTGGCCGGCGCCTGACGCGGCGCCGGCCGTCCACCGGGCGGATCAGCCGATGTAGCCGATCCGGAAGCCCAGCCACGGATACGTGTGCGCGTAGAACACGTTGTCCTGCGGCTGCAGGCCCACCGCCGTGATCCACATCTGGTAGGCGGTGGAGTTCGGGACGCCGCCGTGCAGGCGGCGCCACACCCGCGGCCCGCCTCGGATCCCGAGCGGGGGCGCCGTGATCGAGTCGGTCCACTCGACCGCGTTGCCGCCCTGGTCCAGCGTGCCCCACGGTGAGCGGGTGCCCGCCTGGCCGATGGTGCCGAGGCTGCCCGTGTAGGCCTTGCCGTAGGCGGTGGCGTCGAGGCCGAACGGGTTGACCGTCTCGCAGTCCGTGGCCGACACCTGCGAGGGGCACCAGGCCGGGGTCGGGCCGCTGTCGGGCTTGTAGGTGGCCACCGGCTGGGTGGCCGCGTTCGTCACGTCGCCCGTGCCGGGGTCCAGCGTGGTCGCGGCCGGCGCGTCGGTCGTGCCCGCCCCGAACGTGCCCGGGTTGGTGGGGTACTTCCAGTAGGAGAGCGTCCCGCCGCCGGCCGGGTCGTAGTAGGCCGACTTGATCCACTCGTCCTGGCTCGGGACCACGAAGCCCTTCTTGCGGGCCCGGGTGGCGCCCGTCTTCTTGTTGCGGGCCAGGTCGTACATGCCGCGCTCGGTGTCGCGGGACAGGCGCACCTTGTAGGTGACGAACGAGAAGCCGCCCTCGGCCGAGGCCGAACGGGACAGCAGCCTGCCGTTGGTCATCGCGTTGGCGAAGCGCGCGGCGCGCAGGAAGGTGGCGAAGCCGTAGGGCTTGTCGGCCCATTGCGGGTAGCCGACGCGGTACTTGTGCCCGCGGCGCGCGGACGAGGAGACGTTGATCTGGCCGAAGCGGGGCCAGGATGACGAGCTCTCGCTGCTGTCGTAGAGGTCGTGGGGGTCCCGGCCGGTGGGGTCGACGGCGTTGAGGAACGTCACCCACTGGGCCACGGACACCTCGAGCTCACCGATGCCGTAGGCCTTCGGGACGGCGCCGACGGTCACGCAGCCTGCCTTGGTCTGCGGCGCCGCCGAGCAGGCCGGGTAGAGCGCGTCGGTGAAGGGCACGAGGGAGACGGCCGGGTTGCCCGGCGCGCCCACGCGGGCCGTCTTGAAGGTGACGTCGGTGGCGCCCGCGACGGGGGCGGCGGCGAGGATGCCGAGGACGGCGAGCACCAACAGGGACGGCAGTGTGCGCCATGGGCGGGGACGTACGCGCTCCAGGCGTGCCGTCGTGGGTCCGGTCATGGTGACTCCCGTCGTGATGCATCGTGCCCTGCGGAGCGCGAACGCGGGTCCGCGGCAGGCTCTCCCGGAGCGTACGCCGATGCGGGCCGCGAGGGAGTTCGTGGCGCGCAGGCCCTATGCGCGGTCGCCCAGCCAGTGCACGATCTCCAGGGCCAGGCCGACCTCCAGGCCACGGCCGGCCAGCGGGGCGGGGAGGAGCTGCTCGGCGCGCCCGAGCCGGGCCAGGACCGTGTTGCGGTGGGCGAAGAGCGAGCGGGCGGCGGCCGAGGTGCTGGATCCCTCGCGGAGATAGACACGCATGGTCTCTCGCAGCTCGGGGTCGGCAGCGAGCAGCCCGCCGAGCGTCTGGCGCACGAAGTCGTCGGCCTGCTCCTCGTCCTGGGTGGCGAGGACGACCAGCCGCACGTCGGGGTAGGCGGCCAGCTGCAGGTCGCCCCCGCGGCGGTGCATGAGCCGCTGGGCGGCGAGCGCCTCCAGGTGGCTGGAGCGGAAGCCGCCGATGCCCGTGCCGGGGGCGCCGAGCGCCACCCGCACCCCGGGGGTGGGGGTCAGCGTGTCGCGCAGCCGGTCCAGGTCCGGTTCGGCGGGCAGCCGCAGCCACACCCACAGCGAGCGCACGCTCGCCACCACGGTGAAGGCGCCGGGCGCGCCGACCGCGGCGGCAAGCGCCCCGGCACACTCGTCCAGGCCGCCGGCCTCCCGCACGTCGCCCTCGGTCCACAGGACGGCGGCCAGGTGGCGGCCGGCGAGCTCGTAGCGCAGGCGCTCGCTCGCTCGCTCGCGCCACCGTGATGGGCGCGCCCTCCAGGATGAGGTTGACCGTCTCCAGGCGGTCGGCGTGGGTGCCGCCGGTGAGCTGTTCGCGCTCCAGCTCGATCTGCGCCTGGATGCCCTCGATCGTCTCGTCGACGTAGGTGAAGATGGAGCGGGCGGTCACGTCGAGCAGCTCGCGTAGCTCGCCGGGGTCGCTGGTCAGGTCGAAGGCCCGGGTCATCCACGTGCGCCACGCGACGTTCTGGCCCGCCCGGTACGTGGCCACGGTGGCGTCGTCGAGGCCGCGACGGACCATGTCGCGGGCCAGGTCCATGAGGTCGGGGCCCAGGTGGGGGACCACGCGCGCCCCCGGGTCGCGGACGTTCGCGCGGGCCCAGTGGATGATGTTGGCGTGGTCGGCCGCCGCGGTGGCGGTGGCCAGCGCCGGGTCGGCCGCCATCGCGGCCGGGGTCGCCTCCAGGACGGCGTCGTCGACGGCGTCGAAAAGCGGATCGGGCTCCTCCAGGAAGGCGCTGGCGCCGATCCGGATGAGCTCGGCGATGCGGGGGGAGGGGCGATCCCAGCCGACGGTGGTCATCGTCGCATCCTAGATGGTGTGCAGGATGCACAGCATCAGATCAATTTCGAGGCAGATTGACCTAGCTCCGTGGACGTGGATCCCCGACGATGATCGAGTCCCCGAGCCACGAGGTCGTTCCGCCATGCCCCCCAGCACCACCGTCGCGTCGTCGCCCGATACCGCCACCGCCGTCGAGCACGTCGACGTCCTCATCGTCGGCGCGGGCGTCGCCGGCATCGGCACCGCGTATCACCTGCAGACCCGCCAGCCCGGCAAGACCTACGCGATCCTCGAGGCGCGCGACGCGGTCGGCGGCACCTGGGACCTGTTCCGC
>CAZXNX010000270.1:0-4099 GCA_964642225.1 uncultured Solirubrobacteraceae bacterium
GGTCGCCGCGCAGCGCGGCGGCGATCTCGGGACGGCTCGCGTAGAGCGACCCGATCGTCGCCCCGGTCGCCGAGTCGGCGGTGACGCGGCCGGCACGGTCGACGATCACCACGCGGCCGCGGACGGCCGAGGCGGCGTTGCGGGCCAGGGTCGCGAGCTCGCGCGCCTGGACGGGCGACACGTGCGCCGACGCGCGGGCGGCGACCACCTCGGCCTCCGAGCGGGCCTGCAGCCGCACCTCGGCGTCGACGCGGTCGCGCAGGTTGACGCCGAGGGGGACGAGCAGCGACACGATCGCCAGCACCAGCACATAGGACAGCGCCAGCAGGAGTCCGCGCCGCAGGGTTACGGTGCATCGCCTCCGTCGGGAGCGGCGAAGCGGAAGCCCACGCCGCGGACCGTCTCGATCCAGCGGGGCTGGGCCGCATCGTCATCGAGCTTGCGCCGCAGCCAGCCGATGTGCACGTCCAGGGTCTTGGTCGACCCGAACCAGTTCTCGTCCCACACCCGGGCCATCAGGTCCTCGCGGGTCACCACGGAACCGGCGTGGCGCATCAGCTCGTAGAGCAGGTCGAACTCCTTGCGGCTCAGCTCGACCGGCTCCCCGTCGTGGGTGACGCGACGCGACGACGGGGTCAGCGTGATGGAGCCGATCTGCAGCGGCACCGCCGACGGCGGGCCGTCCTCGTCCGCCTCGGCGGTGCGCCGCAGCACCGCCCGGATCCGCGCGACCACCTCGGCGCTGGAGAAGGGCTTGACCACGTAGTCGTCGGCGCCGATCTCCAGGCCGACGACGCGGTCCGTCTCGGTGCCGCGGGCGGTGAGCATGATGATCGGCACGCGTGAGCGGGCGCGCAGGTCGCGGGCGACGTCGCGGCCGTCCCCGTCGGGCAGGGTGAGGTCCAGGAGCACGAGGTCGGGCGGCGCGCGGTCGAACAGCTCCAGGGCGCGGGCGACCGTCGGCGCGACGGTCGGCTCGAAGCCCTCGCGCTGCAGCAGGCGGGCGAAGGGCTCGGAGATGGCGCTCTCGTCCTCGACGAGCAGGATGGTGGGTCCGGGCACGTTTCCACCCTAGTAGCTGGGAAGCGGGGATCCGGAAGGCTTTGCCCAAGCTTTCCCATCGCTTGTGGGGCGGTTGGAGGGGTGCTCGTGACGATGCAGCCCATGAAGCCACAACGCACCCACCTCGCCGCCGGCGGCACCGTGGTCGCCCTCGGCGCCCTCGCCGCGGCCGCCCTCTCCGCCGCGTCCGACGCGCCGGAGAAGCCCAAGCCGACCGTTGCCGCCCCGGTGCAGGTCCGCACCGTGGTGGAGCACCGGACCATCAAGGAGGTCCGCCACGTCAAGGCCAAGGCCGCCCCGTCGGCGTCCTCGGCCGGCTCAGGAGGCGCCGCCCCGGCGGCCCCCGCGGCCACCCAGGCCGCGTCCTACTCCGCCCCCGCCCGCTCCGCCGCTCCGCTGAAGACCGGGTCCAGCCCGGCCGGCGGCGAGTACGAGTCCGAGGACTCCGGCGACGACCACTCCTCCTCGAAGCCCACCGGCTCCGGCAAGCACGAGAGCGCCTCGCACGAGAGCTCCGACGACCGCAGCAGCGGTGGCGACAACGAGTCCGAGAGCGAGGACAGCACGTCCGAGCGCAAGGACACCTCCACCAAGGAGAAGGACGACGACGCAGCCGAGCACGAGTCGCGCGCCGCCCACAAGAAGCACGACAAACACGAGCAGGGAGACGACTGACCCATGACCCGCACCCCCATCACGCCGCTCATCCGGCGCCACGCCCGCACCGCCGGGATCACCACCGCGGCCCTCTGGGCGATCGTCGGCAGCGCCGTCGGGACCCGGGCCGCCGTGGCCAAGGCGCCGACCAGCCCCACCACCTCCAACACGACCGGCAACGCGTCGTCCACCCCGGCATCGGCCCGGGCGGCGACCTGGACGCCGGTGGCGCTGAAGTCCTCCTCCAGCGCGGCCGCCAAGAAGAAGGCCGCAGCGAAGAAGAAGGCCGCAGCGAAGAAGAAGGCCGCAGCAAAAAAACTGGCAGCGGCCAAGAAGAAGGCCGCCGCCAAGAAGAAGGCCGCGACGACTAGTCCCTCCACGGGCACCGCGGCACAGGCTCCGACCACCACCTCCGGTGTCTGAGCCGGCCGCCAACCCGCGGCGCAAGGCGGCCAAGCCGCGCGCGCTGCCGGTCTACGTGACCAGCGCCGCGCTGTTCGTCGGCCTGTTCGGGTTCCTGGGCGTCCGCGTCGCCGGCGGCCAGGACCCGTCCCTCGGGGCGGGCTTCCCGGTCGCCGCCGCCCCGCCGCGGCAGGTCGTGGTGAAGAAGGTCGTCGTGACCAAGCACATCGTCGTGGTCAAGCAGGACGCCGCGCCGAGCTCCGGCTCCGGCGCCTCGTCGGCCCCCACGCAGGTGGCCACCTCCAGCCCGACGTACTCCGCGCCCGCCCCGGTGGCCGCGGCCCCCGTCGCCCCCGCCCCCGTCCAGACCGCGAGCTCCTGATCATGTCCCTCACCACCCAGCGTCCCGGCCGGCCCACCGTCACGGAGGCCGAGAACACCGCTCCCCCGGCTACCGTCGACCGTGCCTTCGACCTCATGGGCACGCACATGCGCGTGATCATCGGTACGCCGGTGGTGAAGGGCGCGCTGCCGCCGCAGGAGGCCGCCGACGCGGTCGTCGCCCTGCTGCGCAACTACGACCGCAAGCTCTCGCGCTTCCGCGAGGACTCCGAGCTGTGCGCACTGAACCGCGACCCGCGGCCCGTCGTCCCCGCCTCCCGCCTCCTGCGCGAGGCGGTCAGCGTCGCGCTGCGTGTGGCGCGGGACACCGACGGGCTGGTGGACCCCACCGTCCTGGGCGACCTGGAGGCCGCCGGTTACACGGAGTCCTGGGACTCCGAGCGCCGCATCGAGCTCGCCTCGGCGCTGCGCGACAGCGCCGATCACCGCGTCCCGGCCGCTCCGCGCGCCGATGCGCGCTGGAAGGCCATCTCGGTCGACGACGAGGCCGGCACCATCACCCGCCCGCCCGGCCTGCGGATCGACACAGGCGGTTCCGGCAAGGGCCACGCCGCGGACCTGGCCGCCCGCCTGCTCGACGACTACGACGCCTGGGCCGTCGACTGCGGCGGCGACCTGCGCCTCGGCGGCCGCCTCGGCGTCCTGCGCGAGGTCGAGGTCGAGGACCCCTTCACCGGGGACTCGTGCGGGTCCCTGCGCGTGCGCAGCGGCGCCGTCGCCACGTCCGGCCTGCGCTCGCGCATCTGGCGCGGCACGGACGGCGACATCGCCCACCACCTCCTGGACCCCGCCACCGGCGCCCCCGCCTTCACCGGCGTGGTCGCCGCCACCGCCGTCGCCCCCACTGCGGTGCAGGCCGAGGCGCTGGCCAAGACCGCCCTGCTGGGCGGCCCGCGCCAGGCCCGCTCGACCCTGCTGCGCCACGGCGGCATGTTCGTCACCGAGGACGGCGCCGTCCATCGCGTCGGCCGACAGGAGGCGCCCCAGCGCCTGCGCATCACCCTTCCATCCCGACCGGAGGTCGCCGCATGACCACCCCCGACCCCTTCGACTACGGCTGGTGGCTGGCCTCGCGCTCGGCCGGCCTCGTCGCCCTCGCCGCCGTCACCTTCTCGGTGCTCATCGGCCTCATGATGGCCAACGGCCTGCCCCGCAAGCGCGGGATGAAGCGCAAGCTGCTGTCGGTCCACGAGTCGACCGCCCTCGTCGGCCTCGTCGCGATCGCCGTCCACGGGCTCACGCTCCTGGGCGACGCCTTCCTGCACCCGACCGTCTCGCAGATCGCCATCCCCTTCACCATCGGGTACCGGCCCGGCTTCGTCGGCCTGGGCATCATCGGCGGCTGGCTCGCCGCCATCCTGGGGCTGTCCTTCTACGTGCGCAAGACCGTCGGAGCGCAGCTGTGGCGCAAGCTGCACCGCGCGACCGTCGTCGTGTGGGTGCTCGCCGTGATCCACACGCTCGGAGCGGGCACCGACGCCGGCCAGGTGTGGCTGCTCGGGTTCATCGCGGTCACCGCGGTGCCGATCGTCGCCCTGTTCGTGCGGCGGATGCTGCCGAGCACGGGCCGCCGGCC
>CAZXNX010000271.1:0-4093 GCA_964642225.1 uncultured Solirubrobacteraceae bacterium
GCTGCGCGTGGACCGGGCCGAGCAGGAGGGGCGCCGGCCCGACGCGGCCAGCCGGGCGCTGGCGGCGATCCCCGGCCGGCTGGGCCTGCACCTGCCCCGCTGACGGTTCGCGGTTGCGTCACGCAACTCACACCGTCTACCATGGGGAGATGCTCGGCCGCACCTACGACAGCCTCGACTGCTCCGTCGCCCGCACGCTGGAGGCCGTCGGCGAGCGCTGGACGATCCTCATCCTGCGCGACGCCTTCTTCGGCGTCCGGCGGTTCGATGACTTCCAGAAGGACCTGGGCATCGCCCGCAACGTCCTGCAGACGCGCCTGACCCACCTCGTGGAGGAGGGCATCATGGAACGCGTCCCCTACCAGGACCGCCCGGTGCGGTACGAGTACCGCCTCACCGAGAAGGGCGTCGACCTGTGGCCCGTCATGGTCGCGATGCTCGGCTGGGGCGACCGCCATGCGGCGCCCGACGGCCCGCCGGTGCGCATCGTGCACCGCGGCTGTGGCGGCCCCGTCACCGACCGCGGCGTCTGCGCGGAGTGCGGCGCGGTCCTCACCGCCCGGGACGTGCGGGTGCACCAGGACAGCGCCTCCCCGGTGCGCCTGGCCTCATAGCCCGTACTCCTGCAGCAGGTTGAGCCACACCTCGCTGCGGGTGGGGAAGGCGGGGACGGCGTGCCACAGGTCGTCGAGCGAGACGGCGGCCACCACCGCGATGGTTGCGGCGTGCAGGAAGTCCTGGACGTCCGCGCCGACGAAGGTCGCCCCGACGAGCACCCGGCGGTCCTCGTCGACCACCAGCCGTGACGTGCCGTCGACGCCGCGGCCGTAGAAGGAGCCGCCGGCGTTGGCCGAGGTGCCCGCGTCGACCGCCCGCACGGTGAGACCGGCCTCCCGGGCCGAGGAGAGCGTGTGGCCCACCGCCGCGACCTGGGGATCGCTGAAGGTCACGCGCGGCGGCGGGTCGGCGCTGGCGCGCAGGTGCACGTCGGCGCCGCAGATGACGTCGGCGGCCAGGCGGGCCTGGTGCTTGCCCATGTGGGTCAGCAGCACGCGGCCGTTGGCGTCGCCCACCACGAACAGCCACTCGTGGCCGGGCACCCGCAGCGTGTCGTCGACCGCCAGCGGCCGGCCGGGCTCGCCGCCCACCAGCTCGATGCCGATCCCGTCGGTCTGCGGCCGGCGGCCCGCCGCCACCAGCAGCTCGTCGGCGCGCACGGGGCCGACACCCTCCACGTGCACGGTGACCTCGCCGTGGGGACCGTCCCGCTCGACCCGCTCGATCGTCACGCCTTCGTGCAGGGTGATGCCGTGGGCGCGCAGCCCGTCGGCGACCTGGGCGGAGGCGAACTCCTCCTCCCGCCCGAGGATGCGCGGCTGGTTCTCCAGCACCGTGACCGCGCTGCCGAGCGAGCACCATGCCCCCGCCATCTCGACGCCGATCGGGCCGCCGCCGATCACGATCAGGCGCCCCGGCACCGCCTCGGCCGTGGTGATCTCCCGGTTGGACCACGCGGCGGCCTCGGCCAACCCGGGGATCGGCGGCATCGCGGGGGTGGTGCCCGTGCCCAGGATCACGGCCCGGTCGGCGGTGAGCACGTCGTCGCCGACCGTCACCTCCCGGACCCCGGTCAGCACGCCGCGCCCGCGGAACAGGGCGATCCCGCGGTCCTGCAGCCATGGCAGCTGGGCGCTGTCGTCGAGGTCGTGGATCACCTCGTCGCGCCGGGCCAGCACCGCGGCGGCGTCGAGGTCCCCGGTGATCGCCTCGGCGGCGCCGGGCAGGCGGCGGGCCTCCTCCAGGGCCTGGCCGGGACGGATCAGGGCCTTGGACGGCATGCAGCCCCAGTAGGAGCACTCGCCGCCGACGAGCCGGTCCTCCACCACGGCGACAGACAGCCCGCGGTCGCCCAGGCGGCCCGCGGCCACCTCGCCCGCCGGGCCGGCGCCGACCACGATCACGTCGAAACGGTGCGCGTTCATCCCGACAGTCTTGCGGGTCGCCATGCCCGGCTTCGCGCCCACCGGGGTGGCGGGCGACGCGTGGCTGCCACCATGTCCGCATGCGTCGCTCCTTCGCCCTCTTCGTGCCCATCGCCCTCGTCGTCGCCGCCTGCGGCGCCGGAGCGTCCGACAGCTCCAGCGTCGCCGCCCCCACATCCGCCGCTCCGGAGCCCGCCGCCACCGCGGCGGCCACCACCGCGGCCACCACCGCGGCCACGGGCGTGAAGCTCGTGAAGGTCGGCTCCTTCGAGCAGCCCCTCTACGCCGTCGGCGCCCCCGGGGACAAGGACCGCCTGTTCGTGGTCGAGAAGCCCGGGCGCATCCGGGTGCAGCATGGCGGCAGTGCCTCCACCTTCCTGGACCTCCGCGGCAAGGTCACCTCCGACGGCGGTGAGCAGGGGCTGCTGTCGATGGCCTTCCCGCCCGACTACGCCGCGTCCGGGAAGTTCTACGTCTACTACACCGACCGCTCCCAGAAGCAGGTCGTCGCGGAGTTCCGGCGCAAGACGGCCGACACCGCGGACGCGGGCAGCGAGCGCATCCTCCTGCGCATGTCCGACCCCGAGCCCAACCACAACGGCGGCCAGCTGCAGTTCGGCCCCGACCGCCTGCTCTACATCGGCACCGGCGACGGCGGCGGCGGCGGCGACCAGCACGGCCCGCGCGGCAACGCCCAGAACCTCTCCTCGCTGCTCGGCAAGATCCTGCGCATCGACCCGGCCCGCACGAGCGGCCGGGCCTACTCGATCCCGCGCGGCAACCCGTTCCGCACCCGCAGCGGGGCCCGGCCCGAGATCTACGCCTACGGCCTGCGCAACCCGTGGCGCTTCTCGTTCGACCGCTCCACCGGCGACCTGGCCATCGGTGACGTGGGGCAGAGCGAAGTGGAGGAGATCGACTTCGCCCGCCGCGGCAAGGCCCGCGGGGCCAACTACGGCTGGCGCGTGTGGGAGGGGCGCTCGCGCTACACCCCGGGGCAGAGCGCGCCCAAGGCGAAGTTCCCCGTCATCACGCACAACCACAGCGCGGACTGGTGCTCGATCACCGGTGGCTACATCGTCCGGGACCCGGCGCTGCCGCAGCTCCGCGGCCGCTACGTGTACGGCGACTACTGCGGCGGGCGCGTGTGGACGGCCAAGCTGTCCTCCGGCCGGGCGACGGGCGACAAGCGCCTGGACCTCGGCCGGGTGGGGCCGATCTCCTCGTTCGGCCAGGACACCGCCGGGCGGGTCTACGTCGTGTCCCTGGAGGGGCCGGTCTACCGGCTCGCCAGCCGCTGATCAGGCGGCGCGGCCGCGGCGGCGGCGCTCGCGCGCCCGCGCCTGCCACGGCGTGGGCCGGGGCTCGGTCGCCGCGCACAGCGTGGTGAGCGCCCCCTGGAGGTCCGCGGCGATCGCCGGCAGGTCCTCGACGACCCCGGCGTCGGCGTACAGGCCGACATGCAGCGTGCCGTCGTAGGTGAGCGCGCCGAACGTCAGCGACCGCCCGTGGAGGATCGGCACCGCCGGGTAGGCCTCCCGCAGGCGGCCGCCCATGAGGTGCAGGCCCATCGGCGGCCCGGGCACGTTGGAGACGATGGTGGTGAAGGAGACCTGGCCGGCCAGCAGGCGCGTCAGGCCCCGGCGGCCCGCGGCGGGAAGCACTTCGGCGGCATGCGCCAGCGCGGTGAGCGGGTGGGCCTCTCCCGAGCCCTTGCGCTCCTGCATCTGGCGGCGCACGTGGCGCAGGGCACGGACCGGGTCGGCGACCGCGACCGGCAGCTCGCAGGCCAGGAAGGAGATGTGGTTGCCCATCGCGCCGTCCTCGTCCCGGCGGACATTGACCGGCACCAGCGCCCGCACCGTGGCGGGCTCCTCGCCGCACCGCAGCAGCGCCTCGCGCAGCGCGCAGGCGCAGGCGGCCAGGAAGACGTCGTTGACGGTGGCCTGATGGCGGCGGCCGGCGTCGCGCACCGCCTCCAGCGGCGCGCGGGCGAAGGCCACCGAGCGCTCGGGGCCGGCGCCCCCGTCCAGCGAGGTGGCGGGCGGGCCGTCGGTGAGCGACTGGATCGCCGCGCGCGCCTCACGGGCCAGCGCGCCGGCGTCCCGCAC
>CAZXNX010000272.1:0-4080 GCA_964642225.1 uncultured Solirubrobacteraceae bacterium
GGCCAAGCCCGCGTCGGCCCGCAAGCCGGCCTCGGCCACGCGCAAGCCCGCGGCCCGCAAGCCCGCCGCGGCCAAGAGCGCCGCCCCCAAGGCGAGCGGCGGCTCCTGATGGCCAGCCCGGAGTTCGACTCGCCCAAGGAGTTCCGCACCGTGATGGACGCGATCTTCACGATGATGAGCGACGACCCGGAGATGGGCCCCAAGCTGCGCGACGCCGACGTCCCGCAGAAGTTCGAGTTCGACGACCTCGACCTGATCGTCAACGTCCGCGCGGGCGCCGAGGGCGAGCCCAACCTGGCCTGGGAGTGGTCCGACGACGTGGCCTGGGAGCCCAAGGTGACGATGAAGATGTCGTCGCAGACGGCCAACAAGTACTTCCAGGGCAAGGAGAACGTGGCGATCGCCATCGCGCGCCGCCGCATCAAGACGGGTGGGGACGTCAAGGCGGCGCTCGCCCTGATCCCCATCACCAAGCCCATCTACGCGCGCTACCGGGACTGGCTCCAGGACGAGTACCCGCACCTCCTGGTCTAGCGCGCTCCCGCCCGAATGTCCCAGGACGACCTCACCCTCAGCGAGGCGGCCCTCGCCGTCGGGGTGTCGCCGGGCACCCTCACGCGCTGGCGCCGGGCCGGCGTGCTGCCCCAGTACACGGGGGCGTGGACACCCTCGGCGATCGCCCAGGCCCGCATGGTGGCCCGGGTGCGGGAGCGCGGCCACGGGCTCCCCGAGATCCGCGAGGCCATCGAGAGCGGGCGCCTGGCCTTCGGGTACGTCGAGGAGCTGATGCCGGCCGTCGTCTCGGACTACACGGTGGAGGAGGCCGCCGAGGAGACCGGCCTGGAGCCGGAGCTCGTGCGGCGCATCCACGCCACGATCGGCTACACGACGGACTCGCTGCAGCGGATCACCGATGACGACCTCGACGTCCTGCGGCACGTGTCGGCGGTCCTGGCCTCCGGGTTCCCGCTCGTCGCGCTGCTGCAGCTCATGCGCGTGTACGGCCAGGCCCTGTCGCAGATCGCCGACGCCGAGGTGCGCCTCTTCCACCTCTACGTGCACGAGCCGCTGATCCGCGACGGCGTCCCGGCGCTGCAGATGGCGGAGGAGATGAGCGGCCTCACCCGTGACCTGCTGCCGCTGGCCTCGCCGATCATGAACCACGTCCACCAGCGCTTCCTGCAGCACTTCATCGAGCAGGACGTGATCGGGCACATGGAGACCGACCTGGGGGCCGACCCGCTGGACCTCGGGCAGCTGCGGGTGGCGATCGCCTTCATCGACCTGGCCGGCTACACCCAGCTCACCGAGGAGCTGGGGGAGGAGGAGGCCGTCAGCGCCGTCGAGCGCTTCGTGGAGACCGTGACCAACACGCTTCCCGACGAGGCCCGCATCGTCAAGACGATCGGCGACGAGGTGATGGTCGTCTCCTCCGACCCGTCGGCGCTGACCGACTGGTCCGTCGGCTTCCAGCGGCTGTCCACCGCGCGCCCGCTGCCCCGGATCGGCATCCACTACGGCGCCACGCTCTACCGCGACGGCGACTACTTCGGCCGGGCCGTGAACATCGCCGCCCGCGTGGTCGCCCGGGCGGCCGGCGGCGAGGTGCTCGTCACCCGCCCGGTGGTGGAGCACGCCGGCAACCACCTGGCCTTCGAAGCCATCGGCGAGGTGCGCCTCAAGGGCTTCGCCGAGCCGACGGAGCTGTTCCTGGTCGGGCTCGGCGAGGAATGACCCCCGCGCCGGACCTCGTCGCCCGGGTCCGCGAGAGCGGGGTGCTCGACGGGGCGAGCGCCGTGGTCGTCCTCCTGTCGGGGGGGCGCGACAGCGTCGCCCTGCTCGACGTGTGCGCCACGTCGATGGGCCCCGAGCGCGTCCGCGCCCTGCACGTCGACTACGGGCTGCGCGCCGCCGCCCGGGAGGATGTCGCCGCCTGCGCCGCCCTGTGCCGGCGCCTGGACGTGGAGCTCATCGTCCACCCGGCCGGCTCGGCCGATCCGCCCGGCGCGCCCGCCACGGGCAACCTGCAGGCCTGGGCGCGGGACGTGCGCTACGGCGAGGGAGCCCGCCTGGCCGCCACCATCCCCGGCTGCCTGCTCGCCGCCGGCCACACGTCCAGCGATCAGGCCGAGACCGTCCTGTACCGCCTGGCGGCCGCGCCCGGGCGGCGCGCGCTGGTGGGGATGGAGCCGCGGCGCGGGCTCCTGGTGCGGCCGCTGCTGGACGTCAGCCGCGAGGAGACGACCGCCTGGTGCGCGGCCCGCGGCCTGCCCTGGCGCGACGACGAGAGCAACGACACCGACCGCTTCGCCCGTGGCCGGGTCCGCAACGGGCTGTTGCCCGCCCTGCGGGCCGTGCACCCCGCTGCCCAGGCCAACGTGGTGCACACCGCGCAGCTCCTGCGCGAGGAGGCCGCGGTGCTCGACGACGTCGTGCGCACCGCCCTCAACGGACGGCAGGAGATCGAGGTCGCCCATCTGGCCCGGCTGCCCCCGGCGCTCGCCCGGCTCGTCCTGCGCCGTCTGGCCGAGGATGCCACCGGCGGGCTGTGCCCCCGGGCGGCGGGCCGCCTCGGCGAGGTCTTGGCCCTCGACGAGGGGGCGCTGGACCTGGGCGACGGGGCCCGCGCGCGGGTGCGGGGCGGCATCCTGCGGCTGGAGCGGACGCCGCCGCTCCCCCTCCGCGACTAGATTCCACGGCATGCGCGACCAGATCGGCGAGATCCTCGTCCAGCCCGATGACCTCAAGCGCCGCGTGCGGGAGCTGGGCGAGCAGATCAGCGCCGACTACGGCGATCGCGACCTGCTCCTCATCGGGGTGCTCAAGGGCGCGGTCTTCTTCCTCTCGGACCTGATGCGCAACATCTCGATCCCGTGCGAGGTCGACTTCATGGCCGTCGCCTCCTACGGCTCGGCCACGGACTCGTCGGGCGTCGTGCGGATCATCAAGGACCTCGACGCCTCGATCGAGGGGCGCGACGTGCTCATCGTGGAGGACATCGTCGACTCCGGCCTCACGCTGCAGTACCTGCTGCGCAACCTCGGCGCGCGGGACCCCCGCACGATCGAGGTCTGCTCCCTGCTCACCAAGCCGGAGCGGCGCAAGGTCGACCTCGAGCCGCGCTACGTCGGCTTCGAGATCCCCAACCGCTTCGTCATCGGCTACGGCCTCGACCACGCCGAGCGCTTCCGCAACCTGCCCTACGTGGCCACGCTCAAGGCCCCCTGAGGGCCGCCCGGATGCATCCGCGGGCCGCGCGGGCCCGTATCCCATTCGTGGCATCGCCCCCCGACAGCACTGAATGACCGTGCCCGACCGTCCTGAATTCCGCTTGCGGCTGCTAGCCTCCGTTCCCTTGAGCGTTCTTGCGTCAGCGTCTGCGACCCCCAGCGCCCAGGTAGTGATCCCCTCATGAGCCGGTTCTTCAAGAGCGCAGCGTTCCCGATCCTCATCGTGCTGGTGCTGGCGCTGTTCGCCCAGCAGCTCATCAGCCCGGGCAACGACAAGCCCACGCCCACGTACAGCGCCTTCATCAAGGACCTGAACAGCGGCGGCCTCGAGAAGGTCACCCTCAAGCCCAAGGACAGCAGCATCTCGGTGACCCCGAAGAAGGACTCGGGGATCAAGCCGTACGAGGTCGGGTTCGTCAAGGACTCCTCCGCGCAGCTGCAGAACCAGCTGGAGGAGGCCCAGACGGCCGGGAAGATCACCTCCTACAACATCGAGAGCACCAAGACGAACGCGTGGATCTCGCTCCTCACGTACGTCCTGCCGTTCCTCATCTTCATCATCTTCTGGATCTTCCTGATGAATCAGGTCCAGGGCGGCGGCTCCAAGGTCATGTCGTTCGGCAAGTCCAAGGCCAAGCGCATGTCGGTCGACTCGCCCAAGATCACCTTCCGCGACGTGGCGGGGGCCGAGGAGGCCGTGGAGGAGCTCCACGAGATCAAGGAGTTCCTCGAGAACCCCAAGAAGTTCCAGGCCCTCGGTGCGCGCATCCCCAAGGGCGTCCTGCTCTACGGGCCTCCCGGCACCGGCAAGACGCTGCTGGCCCGCGCGGTGGCGGGGGAGGCCAACGTC
>CAZXNX010000273.1:0-4076 GCA_964642225.1 uncultured Solirubrobacteraceae bacterium
CAGCGCCACGTGATGCTGACGGGAAAGGGGAGAGAGTTCGCTTGAGCGCTTCACGAGGTGATCGTACGCCCGACGGGACTCGTTGCGGAAGCCGGGGTGACGACCTCCTCGGGTCCTACATCTAGCCGACCGCCGTCTCGAGTTGCTCTTGGATTCGTGAGCGCTCCCACGTGACGTCGATGTAGGGGCACAAGTAGGCGGGGCCGGTGTGTTCTGCGAGATGTCCTTCGAAGAAGCTGCGGGCGAGGTCATGGGACTCCTCCGGCAGGAACAGAAAGGCGACATCGTCCGGCTCAAAACGCAGGCCGCCGGGTACACGCCATTCGCGTTCCCACCGCCAGTCCAGAAACGGGTGCTCCGGATCCGGGAAGTCGATGAATGGCGTAGTAGTCCAGAGGGGGCTCGCCGGGTCGACGCCGTTGGCTACCTGCTCGGCAACCTGCTCACGAACAGCTACAGCCGGTGCGCTGTCGGACTCCAAGTACCAGACCCGACCACCTCCCTTCTGAAGAAGGTAGTCCTGGCGAAACCCGATGCCGTACGGACTGCGATTGTGGACGAGGCGGTCGAGCAGGTGCAATGGGATCTCAGAGAAAGCAGCGGATCGGTGTCGTTCGGCAACTTCCGCTACGTCCTTGCCAGCGCCGTGGGGATCGGCGAACGGCTCAACATGCCCGTCCCACAAGATGCTCATGCTGTTCGAATAGCCCGTGGTGTCTTGGGCGCGTGACTCCTCAACCGCCTGCAATATCTCAGCAAGAGAGTTCGCCGCTCCCGAGCTGGGTGCCGCCGGCGCCGTTGGTGCAGGCGCGTTCGGGGTTGTGAAGTGCACCGCCCACGGGGACATGTCTTCGTAGTTGTCCATAGCTGCAGTGTCGCGGGCACGCGCGCCGACGCCAACGGCGCGGCGGCCCGACGTCGTGACTATTCGGACTCGCTGACGTCGCTGCTCACACGTCACCTGGCGTAGCTGCCCTGCCAGGCAGCTGGGTAGTGCTCAGACGCCGGAGCGGGCGATCGTGCGCCGAAAGCGCGGAGGGCAACGTCGATGTCCGTCAACGATTTGAACGGCTCGCCCATGTTCATCTCAGTGTTGGTCGTGATCGGCGGAAGGCGCCACGCATCATGCGGGGCCGTGCTGGCAGTTGTCCGGGTTATCTGAACCAGGCGCTCAGATGCGGGGAAATCACAGTTCATCTTCGCGGCCCGGAAGCGACTGAGGCCCCGCGTTCGCGGGGCCTCAGTGACAATCTCATGCGGATCAGTTCTGACATCTCGGTGCGGATCCGCTGACAACTTGTGCGGAATCCACTGTCAGAATCGTGCGGTTTTACACTAGCCGCAGCCGGTGTTGAAGCCGCAGCTGCTGCACGTGTAGCAGGAGCCGGTGCGCTGCATCATGCCGCCGCACTGCTGGCAGGCCGGGCCGAGGTCCATGCCCTTCATCACCGCGGGGCGGGCCGGGGGCGTGTCGGTCAGCGCCGAGGTGGGGGCGACCGCCTCGGGCGTCTCGGCCGGGGTGACCTCGACGACCGCGCCGCCGTTGCCGCCGTTGGACGGGCCGGAGGTGTCGCCGACGATCGACGTGCCGACCTCCTGGGCCATCTTCCGGGCGCGCACCGCCGGGGTCATGATCCCCAGCTCCTCCTGGACGTCGGTGTCCAGGAAGCGCGAGGCGAGCCAGCGCATGATGTAGTCGGGCATCGACTTGGCGAACGGGATCTCCTGGTTCTGCGTGATCCCCTCCGGGTCGAACCGCATGTAGGCGAACTTCTCGACGAGCTTCTCCAGCGGCACCCCGTACTGCAGGGCGATGGAGATGGAGGTCGCGAACGCGTTCATCATGCCGCGCAGCGTCGAGCCCTCCTTGCCGATGTCGGTGAGGAAGATCTCCCCGACCGAGCCGTCCTCGTACATGCCGGCGGTGATGTAGCCCTCGTGCCCGCCGATCGAGAACTTGTGGGTGATCGACTGGCGCTCGCGCGGCATGCGGGCCCGGGTGGGCTCGCCCGCCCCGGCGCGGACCGGGGTGGCCGGCGTGGCCGCCTGGACCTTGGCGACGGCCGCGGCGAGCGCGGCGTCGACGTCGGCCTGCGTGATGCCGGTGGGCACCTCGATGACCTCGACGCCCTCCTCCTTGTCCTCCTGGGCGTCGGTGCGCAGCGCCTGGGCGGTCTTGGAGCCGTCACGGTAGATGGCCAGGGCCTTCACACCGCAGTTCCACGCCTGGATGTAGGCGTCGGCGATGTCCTCGACGGTCGCCGTGTGCGGCAGGTTGACCGTCTTGGAGATGGCGCCGGAGATGAACGGCTGCACGGCGCCCATCATCTTGATGTGCCCCATGTGGGAGATGGCCCGCTCGCCGACCGCCACGTCGAACACCGGCAGGTGCTCGTCCTTGAGCCCGGGGGCCCCGACGATCGTGTTGTGCTCGGTGATGTGCGCGCCGATCTGGTCGATCTCGGCCTCGCTGTAGCCGAGGGTCTGCAGGGCCAGCGGGACGGTCCGGTTGGGGATCGTCATGTAGCCGCCGCCGACGAGCTCCTTGAACTTCACCAGGGAGAAGTCGGGCTCCACGCCGGTGGTGTCGCAGTCCATGAGGAAGGAGATCGTCCCGGTGGGGGCGAGCACCGTGGCCTGCGCGTTGCGGTAGCCGTGGGCCTCGCCCAGGGCGACCGCCTCGTCCCACGAGGTCCGCGCGGCCTCGAGCAGCGCGGTGTCCGAGCAGGTGCTGTCGGGGATCACGTAGGACGCGTCACGGTGCATCCGCATCACGTTGTTGTGCGCGTCGCGGTTGACCGCGTAGTGCTCGTACGGGCCGAGCGCCGCGGCGACCTGCGCCGACTGGCGGTAGCCCCGGCCGGTCATGAGCGCCGTGATGGCGGCGGCGGTGCCGCGGCCCTCGTCGGAGTCGTAGGCCATGCCGTTGGCCATGAGGAAGGCGCCGAGGTTGGCGTACCCGAGGCCGAGCTGGCGGAACGCGCGGGCGTTGACGCCGATCTCCTCGGTCGGGTAGCTCGACGGCCCGACGACGATCTCCTGGGCCAGGAACACGACGTCGACGCAATGCTCGAACGTCTTGGTGTCGAACGTGCCGTCGGGACGGCGGAACTTCATGAGGTTCAGCGACGCGAGGTTGCAGGCCGAGTCGTCGACGTGCATGTACTCCGAGCACGGGTTGGACGCGTTGATGCGCCCCGAGTTCGGGCTCGTGTGCCACTGGTTGATGATCGTGTCGTACTGGATGCCCGGGTCCGCGCAGCGCCAGCCGGCCTCGGCCATGTCCTGCATGAGCTGGCGGGCCTTGATCGGCTCGCCGATCGGCTCACCGGTCTGGCGGGCGATGAGGTTCCAGTCCTCGTCGTTCTCCACCGCGCGCATGAAGGCGTCGGTGACGCGGACCGAGTTGTTGGCGTTCTGGTACTGGATCGACTTGAAGCCGTCACCGTCGATGGACATGTCGAAGCCCGCGTTGCGCAGCGCCTCGGCCTTGTCCTCCTCCTTGGCCTTGCACCAGATGAACTCCTGGATGTCCGGGTGGTCGATGTCCAGGACGACCATCTTGGCGGCGCGGCGCGTCTTGCCGCCGGACTTGATGGTGCCGGCCCACGAGTCGGCGCCGCGCATGAAGGAGACCGGGCCGGAGGCCGTGCCGCCCTTGCTCAGCGGCTCCATCGACCCGCGGATGTTCGACAGGTTGATGCCGGAGCCCGAGCCACCGCGGAAGATGCGGCCCTCGCGCGTGTTCCAGTCGAGGATCGAGTCCATCGTGTCCTCGACGGACAGGATGAAGCAGGCCGAGCACTGCGGCTGCTCCTCGAACCCGACGTTGAACCAGACCGGGCTGTTGAAGGCCGCCATCTGGTGGACCAGGATGTAGGTGAGCTCGGCCTCGAAGGCGTCCCCGTCCTCGGCGCTGGCGAAGTAGCCGCGCGCGCGGCCCCAGTCGGCGATGGTCCCCGCGACCCGGCCGATCATCTGCTTCACCGAACGCTCCCGGGTCGGCGAGTTCGCCTGGCCGCGGAAGTACTTCTGGGCGACGATGTTGGTCGCGTTCTGCGACCAGGACTTCGGGA
>CAZXNX010000274.1:0-4067 GCA_964642225.1 uncultured Solirubrobacteraceae bacterium
GGCCACGGCGACGCGGGCCCGGCGACCGCGGACAGCGCGCCGAGCCACACCAGCAGCAGGAACAGCAGCGCGCCGGTGCCCACGGCGATCGCCCCGAACTGGACGGCGCGCACCACCACGAACGCGTCCTCGGTGACGGCGCCGGTGCGCTGGCCGGCCAGCAGGTCGCCCACGGTGGCGCCCGCGGGGCCGCCGCGACGGCCGATGGAGAAGGACGAGCCGCCGGACACGATGTGGCCGTCGGCCGAGACCACCCGGTAGGTCGCGGTGTAGGTGCCGTCGGCCAGGCCCGGCCGCAGCCCGACGCCGATGGAGCGAGGCCGGTCACCCGGGTGCTGGGCGTCGCCCTCGTCGACCCGCTCGCCGCGGGCGTCGAACACCCGCACCGCGCCGGCGGTGCCGGAGACCGCCTCGCTGAAGGTGAAGGCCACCAGCGCGGGCTGCTTGGCCACCAGCGCATCGCGGCCCGGCGAGGTGCGCTCGAGCTGGGCATGGGCCTGCGCCAGCGCCGGCAGGGCGAGCAGCGCCACCGCCGCCAGCAGGGCGATGAGGAGGCCCCGGCGGCGCAGGGGCGCTCCGGCGCGGACGGGAGGCGGGGCCATGGCGCCCCGGATCGTACGCGCCTGCCGCCGTGGGCCGGTGGCCCGGGTGGGCGGGCCGATACGGTTCCGCCGCGTGAGCCACGACCTGCCGCGGACCATCGACCTCATGCACCTGGGCGTGCCCCACGCCCTCGGCGCCCACGTCCACGACGGCTGGATCGTGGATCCCGGGCCCCAGCGCACCGTCGACCGGCTCCTGGAGGCGCTCGGCGACGAGGAGCCGCGCGGCATCCTGCTCACCCACATCCACTTCGACCATGCCGGGGCCACCGGCGAGCTGGCCGCCCGCTTTCCGGACGCCGAGATCTGGGTGCACGAGCGCGGCGCGCGCCACATCGCCGACCCGACGCGGCTCGTGGCCAGCGCCCGCGGGGTCTTCGGCGAGGCGTTCGACCACCTGTGGGGCGAGGTCGTCCCCGTGCCGGCGGACCGCCTGCGCGTGCTCAGCGGCGGCGAGACGATCGGGCCGTGGCGGGTGGCCTACACGCCGGGCCACGCCAAGCATCACGTCGCCTACCTGCACGAGCCCACCGGCGTGGCCTTCACAGGCGACGTCGCCGGCATCCGCATCGACGGCGGCCCGGCCATCCCGCCGACCCCGCCGCCGGACATCGACCCGCCCACCTGGCACCGGTCGATCGCCACGGTCGCCGCGTGGAAGCCGCGCGCCCTGGCGTACATGCACTTCGGGGTCACCAGCACCGACGTGGAGGCGCACCTGGCCGACATCGACGAGGCGCTGACGCGCTTCACCGAGCAGGCGCGCACGGCCGACAACGACGCCATGACCGCCTTCGTGCGCGAGTGGGTCGCCGCCCGCACCGACGAGGACACCGTGGGCAGCTATTACGCCGCCGGGCCGTTCGAGGGCAACCACGGCGGCCTGGCCCGCTACTGGCAGCAGGTCGACGAGGGCAAGCTCTCGGCCTGATTCATTCCGCATGGATGCTGGGGTTCGGTCCCGAAACCCGGCGCGTCACACCCCGGATTCACACCGTCTGCCGGCGTACGTCCGACCGGTGGTCCCTACTCTCGTCGTAGTGCTTTCACGACGCTCCCTGACCTGTCTCACCAGCGCGGCCCTCGCCGTGGCCCTCACCGGCGGCCTGGCCACCGGCGCGTCGGCGTCCTCCAAGACGCTGCCGATCACCGCAAGCCTGCCCTCCTCGGACCCGACGATGGTCCAGGACCAGCCCCGCGCGATCCTCTCCCTCAAGGGCTCCACCGCCATCACCGCGGTGCGCGTCACGCTGCGCCGCGGCAGCCGCACCTACGGCACCGGCAGCATGCCCGGGCGCCTGGCCAAGGGCAGGACGGCGGTCGCCCTCAGTCTCATCTCCAGCCCGCGCCTGAGCGCCGGCACCTACCAGCTCTCGGTCTCCGGCCGCCGTTCCGGTGTGCGCCGCACGACGACGAGCACGGTGCGCCTGACCACCCCGACGCTCCCCGTGCGCGCCGCCCCGCAGAGCACCCTCACCGGCGACAACGCCGGCGGTGTGCGCCTGGTCCTGCGCAGCGTCGCCGGCCGCAAGATCTCCCAGGTGCGCGCCACGCTGCTCAACAAGAGCGGGGCCACGGTGGCCACCGCCAACGTCACCGACTCCTTCTCCGGCCAGTCCGTGGTCGACCTGCCGCTCGCCGGCACCCTCCCGGCGGGCACCTACCGCCTGCGCCTCACCGGCCGGGCCTCGGGCGCCTCCTCCAGCCAGAGCGTCGAGCAGCCCCTGACCTTCGCCGCCGGCGGCACCGGCGGCTCGCCCGTCGTCGCGCCGAACGACGGCCTGGTCCAGCAGAAGGTCGTCGTCGACTGGTCCGGCGGGAAGTACAGCGGCCGCGAGGTCGGCGGCTTTGTGGCGCCCGGCATCGGCCACGGCGAGATCCTGTGCCGTCCCGACGCGCAGTGGATCCGGTTCTTCCCCAACGAGCAGTCGCGCGAGGTCGCGATGATGAACTGGACCTACAAGGACTGGGGCGGCGACCATGAGAAGGCGCTGCGCGAGGCCCTGCACACCAGCGGTACCGGCCCGGACTTCCGCGAGGGCTTCAATAAGTTCTCGCCCACCGAGAAGCACTCCACGGGCCAGTACGACGGGATCATCTCCGACCGCGGCGTCATCGGCGGCGCGGGCGGCGACAGCCTGGCGCCCCCGACCACCCTGCACCTGACCTGGGAATGGGACATGAGCAAGACGGGCGGCGAGCGCTGCCACGTCGAGGCCACGTTCACCACCCAGGCCGCCGGCAGCGACACGCCGCTGGCGCGCTCGGTGCAGGTCGGCTGGCGTGGCGATGCCAACGCTGCCGGCCGCGACAGCTCGTCCGTCGACGTCCCCGGCCTGGGGAACGTGGCGCTGCGCTGCGAGGCGACGCCCACCGGCAACCGCACCCTGACGATCGACACCCCGGCCGGCGCCACCGTCACCACCCGCGAGGGCTCCGACGACAGCGCCGTGCCGCAGAGCGTCGGTCCCGTCGCCGTGCAGCTGCCCAACAACGGGATGGTCTCCATCGCCTTCGAGGGCGGCCAGACCCTCCTGGCCTCCTCGCGCTGGAAGGCCAACGACCCGGACGGCAGCCAGAACTTCTGCTTCGTCGCCGCGCAGGTCATCCAGCCGTAGCGCACCCCCGCGCGGCGGCCCGACCGATGGGCGAGTAGGCGTGCACTAGCCTCCCGGGCCGATGCGCCGCATCCCCGGACCATGAAGCCCGAGGTCCTCCTCCTCGCACTGGCCTCCACGGTCGATCCGCTGATGATGACGGTGGTCGTCGTGATCCTCTCGCGGCCCCGGGCGACGCTCTCGCTGGCCTGTTACCTCGCCGGCGGGTTCCTGGCCAGCGCCGCGCTCTGCCTGGCCCTCGTGGAGGGGCTGCGCGGCGTCGGCTTCGACGGGCTCGACGAGCTGCCGCCCGGCGTGCGGATCGGGCTGGGCGTGCTGCTGGTGCTGGGGGCCGTGGTGATCTTCCGGCGCGCCCGCCACCAGGAGTCGCTGTCGGCCGAGACGGGGTTCCTGGGCTGGGCGGTGGAGCGCATCGAGCGGTCGGGCCCGCTCCTGGCCTTCGGGGTGGGCGCCGTGGCCAACCTCCCCGGCGGCTACACGCTGATCGCCATGGCGACCATCGCCCAGGGTCACCCCGAGGCGAGCGTCGCACTGCTGCAGATCCTCCTGTTCAACCTGATCATGTTCCTGCCCGCGGAGATCCCGCTGGTGGCCCGCATCGCCTACCCGACGGCCTCGGAGCGGGTGATCGACGGGCTGCGGGCGTGGATGAGCCGCCGCGGCCCGACGCTCGCCCTCGTGGTGGTGGTCGGCGCCGGGCTGCTGCTGGTGGTGACCGGGCTGGCCGATGCGGCCGGGTAGTCAGTCGAAGGTGAGGAAGGCGCGCAGCTGGCGCTCGGTCGCGCGGGCCGGGGTGGCGCGGGCGACGAGGCTGCGCGCGCGGACGGCCAGGGGCCGGCGGGCCTGC
>CAZXNX010000275.1:0-4027 GCA_964642225.1 uncultured Solirubrobacteraceae bacterium
GCCTAGGGCCGGCGCCAGCCGCCGGTGTCGCCGCGGTAGGTGCCGCCGCCGTGCAGGACGGTGGCGGCGGTGCGCCGCAGGACCTCCAGGTCCAGCCGCGGGGTGCGGTGCTCGATCCACCACAGGTCCATCTCGATGCGCTCGTCCCACGGGAGCGAGGCCCGGCCGTTGACCTGCGCCCAGCCGGTGATGCCGGGCTTGACGGCGAGGCGGCCGCGCTGGCGCTCGGTGTAGGCGGCGACCTGCGAGGGCACGGTGGGGCGCGGGCCGATGATGGCCATCTCCCCCCGCAGCACGTTGACGAGGTTGGGCAGCTCGTCGATCGACGTGCGGCGCAGGAACGCCCCGACCCGCGTGATGCGGCTGTCGCCTGCGTCGACGGCCAGGCCCGCGCCCTGGAACTCGGCGCCGGCCACCATCGTGCGCAGTTTCAGCACGTCGAACTCGTGGCCGTGCATGCCGACGCGCCGCTGGCGGTAGATGACCCCGCCGCGCGACTCCAGCGCGATCGCCACCGCCGCCACCGCCAGGACGGGCGAGGCGAGCAGCAGCACCGTGCCGGCGACCACGACGTCGAAGAGGCGGCGCAGCACTATCTGGTTCCTTCCGGCGGCGACCACCCGGCCGGGGTGCCGTGGCGCGCCCACGACCACCAGCCGGTGGCGATCGACGCGGTGGTCAGCACGTAGTAGCGGGCCACGAGCAGCGGCCGGGCACGGACCGCGCCCCCGAGCAGGGCGGCCAGCAGCAGCGCCGCCTGCAGCGCAAGCGTCACGACGTAGAGCGGCGAGGCCCCCGCCGCCACCAGCACGACGTTGAGCAGGAGCGCCAGGACGTGCAGGAAGGGCGAGGCGTAGCGCAGCGCCCGGTGGCTGAAGATCATCACCGCGTAGAGCGGCGGGTAGCCGCGGGGCGAGAGCAGGCCGCCGCGCACGACGATCGGCCACGCGTGGCTCATCATCCGCGTCTTGCGGGAGAACTCGCCCTCGATGGTCGGCACCATCTTCTCGGTGGCCTTGGCCCCCGGCGCGTACACCGCGCGCCAGCCGCGCTTGACCATGTTGAACGGGAAGCTGAGGTCGTGGCCCATGACCGCGTCGACGACGAGGTACGAGGCGGCGCGGGTGGCATAGATCGCGCCGTTGCCGCCGGTGACCGAGGCGAGCCGCGACTCCATCGCGCGCAGCCACATCTCGTAGCGCCAGTACAGCCCCTCCTGGTTGGTCGCGCCCGCGCCCGCGGGCTCGTTGACGAACCGCACCTGCCCGCACACGTACCCCACGTGGTCGTCGGCGAACGGCGCGACCAGCGCCCGCAGCGCGCCCGGCTCCCACAGGGCGTTGGCGTCGGAGAAGGCCACGAGCTCGCCGGCGGCCCGCTCCACCGCGGCGTCCTGGGCGCGGATCTTGCCGCCCCGGGGAAGCTCGAGCACGAGGTCCGCCCCGGCCGCGCGGGCCAGTGCGGGGGTCGCGTCGGGGGAGCCGTCGCAGGCCACCACGATCTCCAGCCGCTCACGCGGGTAGTCGAGCGCCAGCGCGTTGGCCACCTTGGCGCCGATGACCTCGGCCTCCTGGTAGGCCGCGATGATGAGCGAGACGGAGGGCAGCGCGGCGGGCTCCTGCGGTGCGGGGGACGCAACCGGCGGATGCAGCCGCCCGAGCAGGGCGAGCAGGGCGCCGTAACCCACCTGCGCGTAGACGAGCAGCAGGACGCAGAGCCAGAAGAGGATCTCGAGCACGGTCATCGCGGGCCGGGGCGTTCGCCGATCGCGGGTGCGGGGCTCAGGAGGCGGACTCGACCGAGGGCGACGGGGCGAGCACGTCACGGGGCCGCAGATACTCGACCTCGACGGAGAAGTCGACGGCGTCGGTCGTCGGGTAGAGGATCGAGAAGTCGCGCTTGGCCTCCTCGAACAGCTCCCGCACCGTCTCGATCCCCGGCCGCTCGTCGAAGCGGTGGTTGGTCTTGAAGCAGGCGTCGCCACCCTCGTCGCAGACGTAGATGTACACCTCGTAGCGCGGCTCCGGTTGCAGCATGGACTCAGGGTACGCCCAGAACGGACTCGTAGACGTCCAGGTGCAGGCGCGCGACCCGCTCCCACGCGTAGGGGCCGGCCGCCGCCGCACGGGCCGCGGCGCCCAGCGTGGCCCGGGCGGCGGGATCGGCGAGCAACGCGGTGAGGGCGGTGTGCAGGGCGCCCGCGTCCCCCGCGGGCACCATGCGGGCCACGCCCTCGGCGGCGACCTCGGGGAAGCCGCCCACGTCGGAGAGCACGAGCGGGGTGCCGAAGGCCAGGGCGGTGAAGAGGACGCCCGACTGGTCGATCTCGCGGTAGGGCAGCACCGCCAGGTCGGCGCGCCGGAACAGCGCCGGGATCTCGGCGTCGGTGACGAACCGCTCGACGAAGCGGACGTTGGCCGGGGCGGCCGCACGCAGCGCCGTGATGTCCATCCGCGGGCGCCCGACGATCCACAGGTCGGCGCCCTGGATGCCGCGCCATGCCTCCAGGAGCACGTCGATCCCCTTGTACGGGCGCATCAGGCCGAAGCAGAGCACCACGGGCCGGTCGGCCGGCGTGGCGGCCAGCTCGGGCGGCAGCGGGCCGTCGGGCAGCTGGGCCAGGTGGGTGAACGCCCCGTGGGGGATCACGTGCACGCGCGCCGGTTCCACGCCCACCTCCGCCAGCAGCCGGTCGCGACCGTGCGCGGAGTGCACGACGATCGCGTCCGCGCGGCGGTAGGCCCGGATCAGCCCGGCCCGCTGGCCGGGCTCGGGCTCGCGCGGGAGGACGTCGTGGGCGGTGAGGACGACGGGGCGGTCGCGCGGGAGCAGGCGGTCGTCGACCTGCGGCACCGGGAGCCACTGGTAGTGGGAGACGTCGGCCGCGGCCCGGCGCTCACGCAGCATCCCGGGCACGTGCTGGGCCAGCCGGGCGGCCCGGCGCACCGGGCTGCCCGCGCCGCCGGGCGCCCACCGGTAGAAGGCCCGGTCGACCGCGTATCCCTGCGCGGCGGGGACCGCGCCGAGGTCGAAGTCGGTGGTCGCGAGGGTCACCTGGGCGCCCCCGCGCGCCAGCGCCGCGCAGAGCGCGTGATCGTAGGGCGGCGTGTAGGCCGCCGGGTCGACGACGCGGACTCTCACCTCAGGCAGGAGAATAGGCGCGCGATGGACATCGAGGTCACCTACTGCGTCGTCAACACCCAGCAGCGCGAGCTGCTGGAGCGCTGTCTGGACGCGATCGCGCGGGAGCGGGAGGCCGTCCCGTTCGGCACCGAGGTGATCGTCCTGGACAACGCGTCCACCGACGGATCGACCGGCGTGGCCCGCCACCACCCCACCGTCGACGCGGTCATCGCGCTCAAGCAGCGGCGCGGCAAGGGGGAGAACGACACGGCGCTGCTGCAGGCCGCCCGCGGCCGGTACGCCCTGCTCCTCAACGAGGACTCCGAGCTGCTGCCCGGCGCCACCGCCGACCTCCACACGGCCCTCGAGGACAACCCGCGCGCCGGCACCGCAGGGGCCGCCCTGCTCGCCCCGGACGGCAAGACGCGCACCCCGTCGGCGTGGCGCTTCCCCTCCCTCTTCACCGCCGCGGCCGGCGCGCTCTTCCTCCACAAGCTGACGACCGTGCAGAGCCGCGGCGATGCCGTGCGTCCCGTCGACTGGGCCCAGTCCGCCGCGCTGCTGGTGCGGCGCATCGCCGCCGAGGAGATCGGCTGGTTCGACCCGCTCTTCTTCGTCTACTCCGACGAGGTCGACTTCTGCAAGCGGCTGGCCGACAACGGCTGGCACACCGTGTACGTGCCGCAGGCCCGCGCGATCCACCACGAGCAGCTCTCGACCGGCTCGGTGCCGGAGCGGCGCATCATCGAGCTGTCGCGCAACCGCGACCGGTACATGCGCAAGCACCACACCCGCCTCACCGCGGCGATCGTCCGCTGGCTGACGGCGTGGACCTACTTCCTGCGGTCGCTCGCCGCGCTCGTCCTGCCCGGGCACGACCCGGCCCGCTACCGCGCCCACGTCC
>CAZXNX010000276.1:0-4016 GCA_964642225.1 uncultured Solirubrobacteraceae bacterium
GGGCCGCACGGGCGGCCCGCAGGTCGTCGGCGCCCAGGGCGTGGGCGCGGGCCGCGGCGCGGGCGGCGCCGGCGACCATCCACATGGCGTGGCCCGCCACCACGATCTGCCAGGCGAGCAGCGCGGCGACGGCCACGAAGGGGATGAGGGCGACGAGCTCGACGCTCGCCTGCCCCGCGGTGGATGGGCGGGTGCCGGGCACGCTCCGACCATCGCGCCGATCGTGTGACCGAACCAGTGCGTGATCGTGACGACTGTGCGTCAGCGGTCGGTCAACTTCGTGTCACGGGCGCGCGGCCGGACAGGCCGGCGAGCGGGGGCCTCAGCTCAGGCTGCGGCGCCGCCACAGGACGATGAAGGCGTAGACCGCGCCCAGCACGAGCCCCAGCCACACGACGATCCCGGCCGGGGTGCGGAACATCTCCTGCGCACCCGCGCCCGCGATGAAGATCGCGCCGATCCCGCCGTAGAGCATGGCCTGGCCCTGGTCGCCCAGCAGCTGGATGTCGCCCCGGAAGCGCCGGTAGAGCATGACGGCGACCCAGCAGAGGACCACCATGAAGAGGGTGGTCACGGCGGCCCCCACGACGGCGGCGGTGGTGCCGCCGCCGGGGATGAAGTACACCGCGGCGCTGATGGCCAGGATGATCGCGATGTTGCGGGCGGGGACGAGCACGGATCCAGTCTGACACGAACGGGCCGTCTCCCGGCCGGGCGGCGCCTCAGGCGATACGGGAGCCCGCGGGCCGCGCGGGCTCGGCGACGAGCTCGGGGTCCGGCAGCGCCGCCAGCTCGGCGGCGTCCGGCTCGGCGGGCTCGGGGGCGAAGCGGTACCCGACGCCGAAGTGCGTGTGGATGTACCGCCACCGCGGCGAGGCCTTCTCGAGCTTCTGCCGCAGCTTGCGCACGAACACGTCGACCGAGCGGTCACCGCGCGCCATGGCGTAGCCCCACACGCGCTGGTAGATCTCCTCGCGCTCCAGCACGCGGCCCTCCGCGTCGGCGAGGAGCTGGATGAGCTCGAACTCGCGGCGGGTCAGGTCGACGGACCGGTCGGCGACGAAGGCCTGGAAGCGGTCGGCGCGGATCTCGATCTCGCCGGCGCTCACGGGGTCGGCGGCCTGCGGGCCGTCGGCGCGACGGCGGCGGCGCACGACGGCTTCGACCCGGGCGATCAGCTCCTCCGGGTGACAGGGCTTGGTGACCCAGTCGTCGGCGCCCAGACGCAGCCCGCGCACACGCTGGGCGACGCTGGAGCGGCCCGTGCACACCACGACGCCCAGGCCGGGGAGCTGCGTGGTGACGCGCTCCAGGTACTCCCACGCCTGGGAGCCCAGGACGGAGAGGTCGACGACGAGGGCGCCGAGCCGCATGGCGACGAGGGTGTCGATCGGCACGGGGCTGGCGAGCACGCGGTGCTCCCACCCCAGACGCTCGAGCCGCTTGCCGAGCACCTGCAGGAACCCGGAGTCGTTGTCGATGACCGCGATGCGCAGTGGCGCGGCGGTGAGAGAGTGCGCCTGCGAGTCGGGCTCGGCGCGGTGCGTGTCTTCGGCCATGTCGAGGCTCAGTGTGGCACAGCCCGGGGCGCCGCGACACCTCCTGAGCACCCCCGTCACAGGATCTTCACAGGGGTCGTGGCCCCTTCCCGGGCGCTATCCGGCGGCCGGCAGCCCGCCCACGAACAGGGCGGTCACGAAGGCCGTGGCCCCGTCGACGTCCGGCGGGTCGCGCTCGAGCATGAGCATCCCCACCTCGAAGCCGGCGCCGAACATCGCCGCGGCCGCGTAGTCGACGTCCATGGGCGGCAGCGCGCCACGGGCGACGCCCTCGCGCAGGTCGGCCGTCAGCTCGTCCAGGCCGCCGGCCAGCACCGGCTCGCCGAAGAGCGTGCGGATCGTCCCGGCGTTGCGCCGCACGAGCTCGAACGTCGCCCGGTCCTCCACCAGGAACGAGAAGTACATCCGCAGCCCGACCGAGAGGAACTCCTGCAGGTCGGCCGCCTGCGCCCGCACCTCGCGCAACCGGCCGCGCACCTCGGTGGCGGTCTCCACCAGCACCGCGCGCAGGACCGCCTCCTTGTCGGGGAAGTAGTTGTAGAACGTCCCGGTCGCCAGCCCCGTCTGCCGCACGATGTCGCGGACCGACGCCGCGCCGTACCCCTGGTCGGCGAAGACGACGCGCGCCGCGTCCAGAATCGCCGCGCGGTTGGCGGCCTTGGTCGCCTCGCGCTTGCCCGCGGGCTCCGGCGCGGGACGGACCTCGATGCTGCTCACCTCGCCCCCGCGGGCTCCGCCGGGGCGTGGTGGGTCACGGGCAGCGCGTAGCCGTGCATCTGGGCGCGCTCGGCGCCCGCGGCCAGCTCCACGGCGAGCTCGGCGAGGTAGTCGTCGAAGTCCACCTGGATCGTGTGCCGCTTGGAGGACACGTACCGCTTGCGCATCGCCGCCTGGTCCTCGGCGATGTCCCGGATCATCGCGTCCCGCGAGGGGAGCGCGTAGCCCCCGGTCAGGTAGTCGGCGATCCAGCCCCCCTGGGCCTCGGCCAGCGGCATCACCGCGCCAAGGGGCTGCAGCAGGCCCACGAAGGCGACGTTCGGGATGTCCGGGTGGAAGACCCGCCGGAACAGCTCGATGTGGTTCTCGGGCGCGCTGATGAGGTCCTCGTCGAAGAACGGGAAGGTGATCTTGTACCCGGTGCAGTACACGACGACGTCGGCGTGCACGCGCGTGCCGTCGACGAACACGACGTCGTTGCCCTCGAGCCGGTCGATGTTGGGCTTGGGGGTCACGCGGCCGTGCTGGATCCGGTCCAGGATCCGCCCGGAGACGGTGGGATGGGCCTGGCCGAAGGCGTGGTCGGGCTTGGGCAGGCCGTACTTCTCCGGCGGCCCCGTGTAGGCCTTGATGAGCTGGTGGATCACCCGGCGGCGGATGGCGAACGGGATGCGCGGGTCGTTGGGCAGCTGGTCGGTCGGCCGGCCGAACATGTACTTGGGGACGATCCACGCGCCGCGGCGGGCGGCCAGGTAGGTGTTGGCGGCCACGTAGCTGGACTCCACGGCGATGTCGGTCGCGCTGTTGCCGATGCCGAGCACGACGACGTCCTTGCCGGCCAGGTCGGTGTTGTCCACGTAGCTGTGGGCGTGCATCTGGACGCCCTCGAAGGTGTCGGAGCCCGGGAAGGCCGGCTCCGGCCAGCGCGGGTTCCAGTGATGGCCGTTGGCGACGACGAGCGCGTCGAAGTGCTCGACCGACCCGTCGGCCAGCGTGAGCGTCCAGCTGGAGTCGGCCGCCCGCTCGGCGTGGCGCACCGACGTCTGGAAGCGGATCTTCTCCCGCAGCCCGAAGTGGTCGACGTAGGTGTCGAAGTAGGCGGCGATGAGCGTGTGGTGCGGGTAGTCGGGGTAGTCCGCCGGCATCGGGAAGTCGGCGTACTCCATGCGCTCCCGCGACGTGTTGATGTGCAGGTCGCGGTAGGCGGCCGACATCCCGTTGGTGTTCTCGAAGACCCAGTTGCCACCGATCCGGTCTGACGCCTCGAAGCAGGTGACGTCGATGCCGCGGTCGGCGAGCTTCTTCAGCGCGGCGATGCCGGACGAGCCGGCGCCGATCACGGCAGCGGTGGGGAGCTGGGTCATGCAGGGCCTCTCAGGGAACGAAGAACCGGACGAACGGGTCACGGTAACAAGAACGTGACGCCAGCGTCAACTTTGTCCGAGCGTGGTGAGGAGGTCGTCGAGCGCCGCGGCGAACGCCGCCGGGCGCTCCACCATCGGCAGGTGCGCCGTCTCGGGCACCAGCCGCACCTGCGAGCCGGGCCGCACCCGGTGCAGCTCGTCCAGCGCCGTCGCCGCGATAAGCCGGTCCTCGGTGCCCCAGGCGGCGCCCACGGGCATCGGCAGCCGCTCCAGGCGCGGGCGCAGATCGGTGGCCAGGACGGCGGCGAGCGCCTCGCTGGTGCGCCGCGCCCCCTGCGAGCAGGCGATGAGCAGCCGGGCGTCCGCGGGGCTGAGC